>CAYMFI010000010.1:0-12266 GCA_964389855.1 uncultured Methanosarcinales archaeon | reverse complement strand
CCTGTGCCAATGGTTAGTCCAATTACACAGTTATGTTTTTTTCCACTTCCATAAAGAGCTTCTCCAAGAGTAAAGCAGTTAGCATCATTGTCTATTAAAACATGAACATTAAATTCTCTTTTGAGTATTTTTTTAAGGTTTGTATTCCTAAAAGGCAGGTTTGGTGAGTTTATTATTATACCTTTTTTGTAGTTTAATGGTCCTGGAGAGCCTATTCCAATTCCAGCCACATTGTTTGTCATTACACTGCTTATAGCCTTAACAAGATTCTTTATAACAATATTTTTTCCTTTGCTTACCTCTGTTTTTACCTCTGCTTTTTTAATTATTTTATTACCTAAAACTAATCCTGCTCTTATGTTAGTTCCTCCCAAATCAACTCCAATAATATATTTTTTCATCTTTTAAGGATACCCTCAATTTCTATTATTTCATTTATATAATAATCAATATAAGGAAATTTACTGCCATCACCATTGCCTACAAGAACTGTTGTCATTCCTAGTTCTTTTGCAGGCTTAAGGTTATGCTCATAATCATCAAGCATCATAGACTCTTTTGGGTTAATGCCTGCATGTTTTACAACTTTATCATATCCCTCTTTTTGCGGCTTATTATTAAACTCAAGAAACCGTATATCATATATGCCTGAAAAAAAGTTTTCTATGCCAAGAACTTTGATAACACTTAATACGTGCTCTTTTGGAGAATTTGTAAATATTATTTTTTTTTGTTTTATTCTGCTCAATACATCAATAAGCTCTTCATTTCTTTTTAAAAAATCCTTTGTATTGAGATCATGCACAAACTTAAGATATTCTTCTGGCTCAATGCCTTCTTCTATCATTAGGCCTTTTAATGTAGTGCCATATTCATTAAACAATTTTTTTCTATGCACTATTGCATTTTCATAATCAAGATTAAATTTTTTACAGATAAACTCATTTATCTTTTTGCCAACCTCATTTAACAGCCCTGTTTCTTTTGGATATAGAGTGTTATCAAGGTCAAATATTATTGTTTGAATCTCATGCATTTTTTAATTACAACTCTTTTTTTAGTTCTTCAATCACATCAACAGGCGTTGGGTCTGTGCCATACTTTAATGCAAGGTAATATGATGTTAAGTCGCCAAGATATATTGCTGAAAACAGTTTTGTTAGGAAGCACTCTCCCTTGATAACCATCTCAGTTACATTGATGCCTGACTCTGAAATAAGCCTTTTTGTTATATCCATCCTTTTCTTTACCCTAATATGATCTTCATCATCCTTTATTATTACTACATGATATCCTGCCTTTATATTGCCATAGCCAACAAGCTCATTATGGTTTAATTCAGGAAATACATGGCAGAATGCATGAATTTTTGCATTTTCATTAAACTGTGTTTTCCACCTGTATGCAACAACACCCATTCTTTCTGAAGAATATATTAATGGCACTTTTTCAACAAGCCTTTCAGCAAGATCCTCTGCCCTTTCCTTGAATTTTGGGTTTTTTAATGCCTTAATTGTATTTTTTATATCCTCTGCTGGATTATCAATGAAATGTGAGTTATAAAGCACAGTTAGCATAGGGAAAAACAAATAAGCAAGGGCTGCCCTTGGCTGGAAACCTTTTGGGATAATAACACAGGGTATTTTGCTTATTTTTGAGAGCTCTTCTAATTTTCCTCCGGTTGTTATGACAATCATGCTTATATTCTTTCTTTGTGCTGTTCTAAATGCAGAGACTGTCTCTTCTGTGTTTCCTGAGTATGATACAACAAACAAGAGGGTTTCCTTGCCAGTTAGTTCAGGCAGAGAGTAATCCTTGTTGACTGTTACATCAATCTTATCTTTGAGATATGCCTTTAAAATATCTCCTGATACAGCACTGCCTCCCATTCCGGCAACCATAATCCTTTTTACTGGCTCTGTTACCTTGATGTCCTTTGCAAGCTTTATGGCCTCTGCTATCTGCTCAGGAATGTTTTCTAGAATATTAATCATATTGGACTTATCTACTTGATTTGTTTCATCCATTATTATCACCTATGAGGGCATTATGTGGCTGATTATTTATAGTTTTCTAAAGTTAAAAGAAACCTTTTTAAATAAACTAAAACTTCTGCTCTTTATGGATGTGGGCAGTTGCTTGCCTGAACTAAAACAAACTAATGGAGGCTAATAAAATGAGTTTATATAAATACGTAAGAAGGCTTTGGAAAAGCCCAAAAAAGAATTTAAAGGAAATCTGGTCAAAAAGGCTTATTGAGTGGAGAAAAGAGCCGGTTACAATAAGGATTGAAAGGCCGACAAGGATTGATGCTGCTCGTTCTTTGGGTTATAAGGCAAAGCAGGGATATCTTGTTGTAAGGCAAAGGCTTATCCGTGGTGGAAGGCAAAAGCCTGATATAAAAGGAGGAAGGAGATCAAAACATAGTACTCAGAGAAAAGTTCTTTCAAAAAACTATCAGCAGGTAGCAGAAGAAAGGGCAAATAAGAAATTCAAAAACTGCGAAGTCTTAAACTCTTATTATGTTGGAAAAGACGGCAAACATTTCTGGTATGAGGTTATTTTGGTGGATAAATCACACCCTTCAATAATAGCTGATAAAAGAATAAGCTGGATAAATGAGAAAAAGCATACTGGCAGGGTATTCAGAGGAATGACCTCAGCAGGAAGGCACTCAAGGGGGCTTAGAAATAAAGGAAAGGGCGCTGAAAAAGCAAGAACAAAGCCAAATCAAAAGAAAAGAAGGATTTAATTCGAAACCTTTATAAGCTCTGATTTTTTTATACTTTGTATGTTAAGTTTACACTGTAAAGAATGCAACTATAAGTTCACTCCAAAGAAGGATGTAATACCAAAAACATGCCCTTTCTGCGGAAAAGAAGGGACTTTAGAGAAAGTAAAGCCAATGCAGAAGATAATAGACGAAGTTATTGATGAGATGGATTCATAATTAAGCAATAATCAGTCTAATAGTTTTATATGCTCTGGCTTTGTGAAAAAATCCTCTTTTTTTAGGTCCTCAATAATAAAGAATTCTTTTTTCTTTTTTATCTTAAATTTTTCAAGGCTATCAGAAAATTCCTCAAACCCTTTCATATCTTTAAATACTGCTTCAACAAAGAAATCAAAGCTATTGTTAAGCCTTAATATGGAATTTATATTCTTATTTTCCAATAAAAAGTCTTTAAGCTCCTGCTTTTTTTTATTATTAGCTTCTAATACAAAATTAATTCTTAATCCAAAACCAAGCTTCTGGAAATCAAGCAAGGGAGAATATTTTGATATTGTATTTTTTCCAAGCTTGCCCACTTTATCAAAAACAGTTGATATTGGAATGCCTGTCTCGTGACTTATCATTGTAAGGCTTTTCCTTGAATCTGCTCTTAAGTGTGTTAAAATCAATAACTCTTTTTTTGTCAGCAACAATCTCACCAAACAGCAATAAGAAAGACATGTTTATATTGCTTTACCAAAAAAAATCAATAAATTTTTGTGAACTCCGGAAGATATTCAAAAGTGATCTTAATACATTCTTGGCAAAAAATAGAAAAATTAATTCATTCAATCTTTAAAGCTTTCATTATTTTGTTAAGCTTTTCGTTGATTATATCAAAATCCCTGTTAGAAGTCTTATCAGAACTTCCTTTATTTTTTTTTGCAAAACAGTCATTGCAATAGACAGGCTTGGTTGAAGTTGGTCTGAAAGGAACCTCACATTCTTTTCCGCAGGAAGAGCAAATAACTTTAGTCATCTCAATATCTCGCCTGTTTCTGCTGTAGCTGCTGGAATCTCTTCTAAAATCTTTCCTACTCTTATGAACGTCTTCAAAACTCCTCTTACTGCCTGTACTTCTCTTTGGATAACTGCCTCTAGAATCCTCTCTGCTTCCCCTCTCCCTTGAACGTTCAAATCTTGCCATAAATATTTAGAAATGACATTAGTATATAAAGCTATGTGAAAATTATTGAAAACATTTGGAGAAAAAATCAAAAGTAAAATACAATAAGGAAATACCTAAGGATTATTTTAAGAAATACAGACCTCTAATTAATACTTCTCTTACTTTTTAATTCTAAAAAATATTCTCTTAGTCTTTTATCTTTAATGTATTTGTCTGCATTTATCCAGAATTCATTTAACTTAGAAGGTTTAACTTTTTTTTCATATTCTAATGCTTGTAAAACCATTTCTAGCTTATCCAGTTCTTTAAGAAATCTTGCTGTTTTTGTTTTTTGTTCCAAATACTCTAATAACAAATTTTTTAATTTTTCATTACCAATTGTTTCAAAAATTTTATTGATAGTTTTTTTCTCTGAAATTATCTGCTTTCTTCGTTTTTTTAGACTAATGTGGATTCCTTTTTCCCATACAATATCTCCACTCTCAATTTCTCCTAATTCTTCAATTAACGCCATTTTAATTAGTTTTTCTCTATTAATCTCTTTAGGTAAAGGAACAGTCAAGGCTAGAATTGCAACTCCAAAAGAATGATCGGCTACACTTTCAGGTTCTGGAACATCTTTATATGACCATCCAGTTCTTTTTATTTCTTTTAATTTCATTACTTGTTGAATAAATTCTATAACATTCATATATTTATGTTAAAATTACTTGTATATAAATTTTTAGGTTATATTCGAGTTATCCTAATATTTCCAGTACGGCTGGGTCGTTCATAAAACATTCTCTTTTTATGTCGTCTATGACATAATACACTTCCTTGTCTTTTATGTCAAACCTTTGCTCAATGCATTCTATGAAGTCTTCCATATCCTTTATATGCTTGAAGATAACATCCACCATAAAGTCAAAGCCATTGTTTATTTTGCATACAGAGTTCACATTCTGGTTTTTTATCAGGTAATCCTTTACTTCATCCCTTTTGTCTATCTTAACTTTTAGCATAACATTTGCCCTTGTGTTAAACCCTAACTTTGAAAAATCAAGCAAACTTGTGTATTTGGTTATAACATCATGCTCATGTAGCTTTAGCTTGTCATATATGGTTGATACAGGTATATGTGTCTTTTTGCTTAGCCTTGTAAGTGTTTCTCTTGCATTTTGCCTTAGGTAAGAAATTACTATCAAATCCTTTTTATTTATCATTTTCTTATCCTCCATATATTTTTTATGATTTTTGTAATATCTTCATTCAGAGATTCACTGAAATATAAACCTTTTTTAGCAAGAAAAATTGAATACTTCAGAAAAATCCTGAAGCATTTAAAAATAAGGCATTATTAAGCATTACTTTCTCTGAAACAAAAACATTTATATAGTTGTTAGTATTATAAAGTAGTTATGAACCAGACAGAGTATAATTTGCTTTTATTTTTCAAAAAAAATCCTGAAAAAGAGTTCTCTACAACTGATATACTTGCTAATATTTTCCCAGAAAAATATAATGTTATAGAAGAAGCGCTTAATAATCAGTTTGCAGACAAGCAGATGGTTAATGAGGCAAAAAGAAAAAAAGGCCAAATCCATAGAAAAATACTTTATTATCTAAACAATTTAGTTGAAGAAGATATACTAAAGATAAGCAAACAGGGCAATAAGGGGGAAAAATACTTTGTTCTTGCATTAGAGGACGGAGAAGAGCTTATTGTCAATAAGTCAAAAAGAAAAATTATCATATCAAAGCCGAGCATGCCTGCAATGCATATTGATGGGTATGAGCAAAAAAATATTGCTGTGCGCTTTGAATCAGCAACATGGATTGACAGGTTAAATACAATTTTGTTTGAAACACCGAAATTCAAAAGCCTTGAAGAATTATACAACACAATAAACAAATGTTTCTCAAATATAAATGATGTGATTGGCTTAAATGATTTTGAATATGTAATACAAAACAACGATATCAATGAATCCATATCTTTTCTTAGAAAGATTAACTCTGAATGTGTTGACTATGGAAAAAGATTAAGTTGCATAATAGACATAACAAACATTGAGAAAGAAAAAACAAGCAATGTTTTTGATTTTATTAAGGAATACTGCAGTATTCATTCCAAGAACATAACCCTAATATTTGATGTTAGAAGTAAAGAATTACAGGAACATTCTGATTTTTTTGAGGATATCATTAACCTGTTTATAAATTTCAAAAAAAGGATATATATAAAAAATCAGGACCTTCATGGAGCGCCATACATACTTGGCAGGGCTGGCCCATATTGCTTTGATGAAGAAGAATGGCTTGTTTACAAAAAAGAATTTCAGGAAAAAAGCTATGGCCTTGCATGCTCGCAATCAACAATTGGCATTGATGTTAATGCTTTTTTTAAGGAAAATAATAATATCAACCAATTCAGATTGTTTATTAAGAATATAGTTAAATCGCTATTATACGCAAATTCCCTTCAAAGAAGAAAATCAGATGAATACTTCAGGGATATTGTTAAGCTTACATTTCCCCATGTAAGGGAATTTTTTAATCTGAGCAAAAATTATATTCGATTCTGGAATTACGGCTGGAAAGAGCCAGACTTGAATCAAAACTATGTTATTGACCTTATAAAAAGCACAAAAGAAGAGATTGATAATTTCTCTGTGTCAGAAGAAACTATTTACCAGTCATGCGGCATGCCAACACGGTTTAAGATTGCATTTTCATGCCTTTTCAACGGCTCAAAATTTAATTTCAGCGAAAGAGCATCACAGAAAATAGAGATTAAGAAGCTGGAAGACCTTTACTCAAAAAAAGTAAAGGAAATGCTTAACACAAAAGAAGAGATTTTTCAGGCATTTGATGGTGGTGATAGGGCAAGATTTTATAGAACTGGCAAAATAAATTCAAAGGATATATGCCGTGAGCTTAATATAATACTAAAAACATATAAGATCCCTTTCTTTTGCTATGAATTTTCTGAGGTAAGAGGGGTTGAATTAAAGCTCACATCATTTATAAGGTGATTATGTGGAAATAAAATCTGAAACAACAATAGGTGCATGGAAATCAAGCTTAAGATACATACTTGAATCTGGAAAGGATTTTACAGATGAGAACAACAGGGTTTGCAGGGAAATCCTGAACCTTGTTATAAAAGTGGAAAATCCTGAAAAAGATATCACTGGGGCTGTTGAAATACTCAACAGCTTTAAGAAATGGGTTTATCCACCAATAGATGAGATAGCTGAGGTTATTATGTCAAGAAAGTTATCTCCTACTTATTCTTTTTCATATGGCCCAAGGCTCTTTAATTTTGATAATACAATAAACCAGATAGATGATTTCCTGATTCCTTTGCTTAAAAAAAATAATTTCTCAAGAAGGGGCATTGTAACACTTTGGCATCCAACTGAAGATTCAAAATCATACAAAAGAGAAATACCTGCCTTAATATCCATTGATTTCAAGATGAGAAATAAAAAACTTAATGTAACTGCAATTGTCAGGAGCAATGATCTGTTCTTTGGGTGGCCGGCCAATATCTACCAGATTTTTGTATTGCAGGAATATGTTGCAAAGGAGATTGGGTGCAAAACCGGCTCTTTGACAACATTCTCAAACAGCGCGCATATATTCAAAGACCAGTTTGAGGATATTCAGAAAGTTATTGTAGACTAAATTAATTGTTCTTTACTTAAAAATAGTAATGAATAGAAAGTATTATATACTTTTTATGACTAGTAAAATCTCATTAGAAATATTCAAAAAATAAAAATTAATAATCTAAAATGGAAGAAACAGAAAAAAGGTGTATAGTATATGCTGAAATGATAGAACTTGCTAAAAAAGAAATTGAAGAACTCAGATCTGAGAATAAAAGGTTAAAAAAAGATAATATAACTGATTCACTTACTAATTCACATAATCGTAATTTTTATGATAATAACCTACCTGAAATAGTTAATAAGTATTTTGAAAATAAGAAAAATGTTGGCTTTCTAATGGTTGATTTAAACGAATTTAAGTGGATTAATGACAATTATAAAAGTCATACTGTAGGGGACATGGTTTTAAAAGATTTTGTTCATCAAATAAGTGCAGTCGTTGCGAGTACAGATTATGTAATAAGAATGGGGGGAGATGAAATTTTAGTTGTACTTCCTGATGCAGATGAAAATACTGGAGAAAATTTAGAAAGCAGGTTACAAACAAAAATTGATTTATATAACAATAAAGAAATAAAAAAAAGATTAAATGAAGGAGAAAGAATAAATGAAAAAGAATCTGAAAATTATGATTATAAATTATCATTTGCTTCCGCTTACATACTTAGTGAGTACTCAAAAAATTACCTGTAGAGGATATTTACAAAAAAGTAGATAGAAAAATGTACCTTAAAAAAGAAGAATTAAAAAACAAATTTCTCAAAAGGAATAATAGCAACATTAATAAATAAAAAGAAAAATATATTTCTTATGCAGATATTCAAGGAAGCAATCATCAATCTATTGAAAAAAGAGGTAAAGGGTCAGATAACCCTTGAAACACCACCTGATTCTAAACTGGGTGATTATGCTTTTCCATGCTTTGGCCTCGCAAAACAGCTAAGAAAAAGTCCTATGGAAATTGCAAAGGATTTAGTATCAAAACTTAAGCCAAACAAACACATAAAAGAGATAATAAGCACAGGTCCTTATGTGAATTTCTTTGTAAATAAAAACATTCTTGCAGACTCAATATTAAACAATATTCATAATGATAAAGATGATTATGGAAAAGGCCAGAAAAAAAAGGAAAGAGTTATGATAGAATTTTCACAGCCAAACACCCATAAAGGGTTTCATATAGGCCACCTGAGAAATGCTACTCTTGGTGACTCTTTGGTTAGGGTTATGAGGTTCAATGGATATAATGTTGTTTCTGCAAACTACATCGGTGATATTGGGGCACATATTGCTAAGTGCATCTGGTGTTACTTGAAATTTTATAAAAACAAGGAGCCAAAAACAAACAAAGGGGAGTGGCTCGGTTCCATATACACAGAGGCAAGCAAAAAAGTTGCAGAACATGAAGAATATAAAAAAGAGATTCAGGAAATACAGATAAAACTTGAAAATGGAGATAAGGAATTAACTGAATTGTGGAAAAAAACAAAAGAATGGAGTATGCAGGACTTTTATGGAATATACAACGAGCTGGGAATAAAGTTTGATGTTTTCTTTTTTGAAAGCCAAGTTGAAAAGCCTGGAAAGAAAATTGTGCTCGATATGCTCAAGAAAGGGATTGCAGAAAAAAGCGAGGGAGCGATAATTACCAACCTTGAAAAATATGGACTGAAAGTTTTTTTGCTCTTGAAAAGCGATGGCACATCATTATACTCAACAAAAGATTTAGCATTATCCAAAAAAAAGTTTGATGATTATAAAATAGACAAATCTATTTATGTTATTGGCTCAGAGCAAAGATTTTATTTAAGGCAACTATTCAAAACACTTGAAATTATCGGATTTAAGCAGGCAAAAAAATGCTACCACCTCTCATACGAGCTTGTAATGCTAAAAGAGGGCAAGATGTCATCAAGGCTTGGCAATATAGTGCTTTATTTTGAGTTATCAAAAAAGATTTTTGAGAAAGCATCCAACGAAGTTGAAAAAAGGCACAAGCAGTGGACTAAAGGAGACAAAGAAAAAGCTACAAAACAGGTCGCATTGGCTGCCATGAAATTCAGTATGCTTAATCAGGACAATAACAAGACAATTGTTTTCGATATAAACAAAGCATTAGACTTTGAGGGTGAAACAGGACCATATGTCCAGTATGCACATGCCCGCATTTGCAGCATTTTGAGAAAGTTTGAAAAAAAGATTGACAAGACTTTTATTGATAAAACAGATTTATCTGCATTAAAAGAAAAAGAGGAAACTGAATTAATCAAGCTTCTTGGAAAATTTCCAGAGGTTGTTGAAGATGCAGCATCTTCATATAAGCCATCATTAATAGCCCGTTATCTGATTGACTTATCGCAGAGCTTTAATGAGTTTTATCATATTCACCAGATTCTAAAGGAAAAAGAAGAACTAAAAAATGCAAGAATTCTTTTAATAGACAGCGTAAGGCAAGTTCTGAAGAATGGCCTTAGCCTCCTTGGAATAGAAGCTCCTGGAAAGATGTAAAAACAAAAGGTTTATATATTAGTTATTACTTAATAAAGACAAAAAATATAATGAGGTAAAAATGGCAGAAGATATATCCAAAAAAATTAATAAAAAGGAAATAAAAATAGAGCCTGTTTGTGTAAAAAATGAAGGATATAATAAAGTAGGTTTATACACTTTAATCCATGTCCCTGAAAAGTATGAATCAAATTCAAAGGTAAACTTACAGAATAATAAAAATTATTTTATAGGATATAATGGACTAAAAGTATAATAAAAGAAAGTATTTCTTAATTGATTTTCTTTTACCAGATAATCACAGCAAAAATGATAAATAATATAAAAGAAAATACAAAAAAAGCAATTTTGAATGGGGGTCCAATTGATGAAATTGTTCTGTCTTCAGAAAGAACAGTAGAAGTAAAATTTAATGACAATCATAGGGTAATTAGTTCAGATGTAACTCCTTGTTATTTAGGAAAGTGTATGCACGATTACTTTAAACTCTGGCTAAAAAAACAAGACAAATTACAAGAAAAACAGATTGATATTGTAAATAATGGATTAACAGAAATCCTGTTTAAGGAATACAAAAATAGAATTGTAAAAACGTTTTATGATTTATTTTGTTTTAAAATCACCAGATAATCACAGCAATAAAAATAAAGATTAACCCGACTATCATTGAAACCCATGCATAAAGCTCATCTTTTGGAAGATTAGCTATGATTTTGGCAATATCCTTTGGTTTCTCTTTTTTAGTTCCACTAGCTCCTGGGTAGGTTAATTCCCCAGGCTTAAACACAGGCCCTTGGCTGGGATAATTAGGTTTTGTTCCAGGTCCAATGCTCTTTTGAAATGGCTGGGTAGGCCTTGGAAAACCAGGATTTGCTCCAAAGGGATTATGCCCTTGTACTGGTGCTGCTTTCTTTTTTTCAAATAAAACTTTTTTCCCTAACGTAACCTTCATTTAATCACCTTTCTTTTAGCAATTATATTCTGGTGTTTATAAAATTTTCTTTTTTAATTGAAAACCTTTTTATATCATCTTGATATTCTGGATAAACATGGCAAAAGAAGTGAGCTTTAAAACTACAAAAAATATACAGATTTCTGAAAAGATAATAGGCCAGGTTATTGGCCAGGAAGAAGCGGTCAATGTTATAAAAAAAGCTGCTGAGCAGAGAAGGCATGTTTTGTTGATAGGAGAGCCTGGAACAGGAAAATCAATGCTTGGCATGGCACTTGCAGAGCTGTTGCCAAAAGAAAAGCTTGTTGATGTTGTTTCATTTCCCAATTTGAATGATGAGAACCAGCCATTGGTAAGGGTAATGCCTGCTGGCAAAGGCCGTGAATTTGTAATGAAATCAAGAATTGAAACCACAAATATTTTCAAAAACCAGAATATTATAATATTTATCCTTGTTATTATCTCAATGTTCGCACCCTGGTGGGTGAGGGCACAGTATAAGTCAGACATAATGTTTGCAGCCTTTTTCTTAGGCGGAATGCTGTTCCTTGCATCTTTTATTATATTTATGAACCTTAGCAAAAAAACAAATCCAAAAATAAGCGTGCCAAAAGTTATAGTTGACAACTTTGATAAAAAACAGGCTCCCTTTTTAGATGCAACAGGCGCTCATGCAGGCGCTTTACTAGGGGATGTTTTGCATGACCCATTCCAGTCCGGCGGTCTTGGAACGCCTGCTCATGAAAGAGTTGTCGCAGGAATGATTCACAAGGCAAACATGGGTGTTCTCTTTGTTGATGAAATTGCGACATTGCAGCCAACAACTCAGCAGGAATTATTAACATCATTACAGGAAGGAAAATATTCAATAACAGGCCAGAGCGAGAGAAGCGCTGGTGCTATGGTAAGGACAGAAGCAGTTCCATGCAATTTTATTTTGGTTGCTGCTGGCAATCTCGAAACAGTCAAGCATATGCATCCTGCCTTAAGGTCGAGGATAAGGGGTTATGGATATGAGATTTATATGAAAGAAACAATGAAAGATACTCCTGAAAACAGGGATAAGTTAGCCATTTTTGTTGCCCAAGAAATTATAAAAGACAAAAAAATACCTCACTTTAGCAAAGAGGCTGTTGATGCTATTATAGAAGAAGCAAGAAAGATGGCTAACAGGAAAGGTCATTTAACCCTAAGATTGAGAGAGCTTGGCGGATTAATAAGGGCAGCAGGAGATATTGCAAAAGA
>CAYMFI010000009.1:0-12360 GCA_964389855.1 uncultured Methanosarcinales archaeon | reverse complement strand
ATTTTGATGGAAAAAATATAAATATTGTTGCAAGCGCTGAATCAAGGGGTTTTATCCTTGGAGCTGTTCTTGCCCATGAACTGCATGCAGGCTTTGTTCCTTTGAGAAAGCCTGGAAAGCTGCCATACAAGACAATAAAGCAGGAATTTCAAACAGAGTACAGCACAGATGCTTTTGAGGTTCATGAGGATGCGATTGAAAAAGGCGATATGGTTTTAATTGTAGACGACCTTTTGGCAACAGGCGGAACAGCAAAGGCTGCGATAAACCTTGTTGAAAAGCTTCATGGAAAAATTGTCGGCTTGGCATTCCTTATAGAGCTGAGCTTTCTTAAAGGCAGGGAAAAATTAAAAGGATATGATGTCTTAACACTGGTAGATTATGATAAAGAAGAGTAAATAATACCAAGAAAAATATTAAATGGGCAAAAAAATACGTATATTTCCATTCCTTCTTAGAACTGGGAAATTCAAAGACAGTAACGAAGTGATGAAACTTATTAAAGACGGAAAAGTTAAGGTAGGTGATAGGGTTATAACAAACCTTATGTTTCAATTTCGGCCAAACACCAAACCAGTGTATGTCAACAATGAAAAGATTGAAGGGCAGAAAGAGGAACTATATTTCATATTCAACAAGCCCCAAGGAGTAATATGCCAAAAGAATGACTCAAAGGGCAGGCCTAGCATCTGGGACTGGCTGGAGTCTCATTCAGACCTTAAAGAAGAAGAAATAAATTCTCTTGTCAGTGTTGGGAGGATTGACATAAATACAGAAGGACTTCTTATATTGACAAATGACAGCAGTATTGTCAATCATGTGCTTCAGCCAAAGAATCATATTGAAAAGGAATATTATACTGTGGTAAAAAATTTTCTGTCTGATAAAGCAGTTTCGCAGTTAGAGCAAGGAATTAATATAACAGTAGGATATAAAGGCAAAAAGAAAAAAATTCATGCACTCCCGGCCAAAGTAAGGATTTTGTCAAGAAATCAAAGCAAAAGCGAAATCATGATTGAAATCTGCGAGGGAAAAAGAAGGCAGGTAAGAGAGATGCTTAATGCTGTCGGAAATCCTGTAACATTCCTGAGAAGAGAAAGGATTGGAAAAATTCTGCTGGAAGATTTGAAAGTTGGAAAGATAAAAAACATATCAAAAGAAGAAATTCAGAATCTTTTATGATATTCGCATTTGGCCTGGTCTGGTTCTTTGTCAACAAAAATGAGATTCTGAAGATGGTAGATAACCTGAGAGGAAAATAATTACAATCTAAAATGGGCAAAAATAAAGTAAATCCATAAAACTCTTCCTAATTTGTTTATTACACAAATCTTTCTTTAAAGGTTTCAAAATAGGTTATGAGCAAAGGCAATAATATCGGGCCAATAAAGATACCAATAACCCCAAATAGGCTGGCGCCGCCTATAACTCCAATAATTACAATTATAGGATGTACCTTAGCTTTTGCATGTACTATTTTCGCAAGTAGAATATTATCAATTGTGCTGATTATCAAAACACCGTATAAAAATAGGCATATCCCCTTGCCTAAGACCCAATAATTATGAGAAAAATAGCCACTTAAAATCAGATATAGCGAAGCAGGTATCCATATAATTCCTGTTCCAATAAATGGAATCAGAGCGAAAAAAGCCATCAAAACTCCTGATAATATCGCGAAAGGAACACCAAATATATAAAATCCTATAGTTCCAACAATTCCCTGGACTAATGCAACAAATAATTGTGCATAAATCACTGTGTGAGTTATACTTCCGAATTCTTCGATAAGCCTTTTTATTGTCTTTTTTCTAACTGGGATAAAGTCATTTATTTTTTTTAATAAGATCTCCGGCTTTTTTAGCCCTTTTAGGATAAAATATGTTATGACTAATGTAAGGAAAATTTTTGCGATTATGAGCGGTATGCTCAGGATAAAATTTTTTATTTTCTCCTCCAAAATTGGCAGATACACCTGCAGTTGGTTGTCAAGACCAAACTTTGACAATTGCTCTAAGCTGAACCTTTCTGCCTGGTTAAGAAGCGAACATAATTTTGATTCTGAGCTAGTGCATCCGAAACCAAACAATGCTCCTTTCGCAACTGTATTTGATAAAGAATTATAAAAATAATATCCCTGCTGTCCAATTCCCACTGCTAAAAAAGAGAAGGGGATTAATATAATAATTACGATAAGAAACAAAGATAAAATAATTGAAAGAGATTCATTAGGTATCTTTTTCATTATTTTTTTGTATAGGGGAAACGAAATGTATGCGAGAAGGAAGCTGCTTAAAAGAATAGTTATCATTGGTTGGATGAGTTTAAATAATAGAAATAATGCTAGTACGAACAATATAAACGGAACTGTTTTTCGATACTGATTAGGTATTGCCATTGTGTAAAAAAGTAGAATAATATTTAATTATATATTTGTTTACATATCCCTCCTTGTGTTTGTAATAAACAATCTAATCTTCAGGTTCTTGACACTTATTCCTATCATAAGTACACTTTTCTTTACAAATGCTGCTTAAGATTCCTTCACCACAATCATGCACACAATTAGTATATTCACGCTCGCATGGGTCAATTTGTCGAATTGCTGTACAACCGCTTATTAGAACAATTGCTAGGAATAAACCTGCTAAAACTAAAATTGCCATAATTTTTGTATATTTCATTTTGTATATTCCATCCAATTTACAATCGAAGCTATTCTTTTCTTCTCATGCTTGTTCTCTTTTTATCCTTGCTTTTCTCATCATTGCTCCTGTAAGCGTTGCGCCGACAGCTGCGCCGACTCCAGCGGCAATCAATACTGATTTTTTCGGATTTTTTCTAATACGGCTATCGACATTTTCATTCACCTTTATTGCCTTTTCTTTTAAATGAGCCATAGCTTCCTTTCCGCTTTCCTTAATGCTTTCAGCTTTGTCCATTACTTTGTCAACGCTATTATGCGTTCTCTGCCTTATACCAGAACTTTCGCTGGAACTTGTTTTATTTACCATTTTTTATTCCTCCATTTTTTCATTTATCAGATTCCCCTATTTTTAACAGGAGACCTATCACAAAAACAGTTATTCCTATAGAAAAGAATGCTGCAGTATTACTCCAGCCTAAATAGTCTATCATGAAGAAAAAAAGTGCAAAAATCAAGAATACCGCTCCAAACCCAATTATTAAAAAAGAAGATATCTTCTTTAGGATTCTTTTTTCTATTCGTGTTATTTTGTCTTCAATATCCTTCATAACCATTTCCGTACCTTCTGCTATTGGTGGAAATACACTTTCTGATATGATTTGGGAAATATAACTTAATCCGTTTTTTATCATATCCATAAATCCACCCTTTTTTTTGCATTTAACCATTGTTTAATCCTATAATCAGGATTTACGGGCATTTGTTTCTCCTGGAGATGCTGAAACAGTGTCTTTCTTATTCTCTTCATCACCCTCAGAAAATCTATAATGTCTTGTTATCTTAATCTTGGCAGTATCTTCAATTACATCCCCTTTTTTGTTGGGTAATAGTCTCATCTTATGGATGTCTATTCCCTGAATCTCTATCTCAACTTTTCTGATACTTGAATAGTTTGGTGCAAGCACAATTGTCTTATGGTCAGGCCCCCATTTTTTCTCAAATGTTCCAGATGTATAATTGAATTTAGACAAAGGGATCTTTGGAAGGGCTGAATCTTCTGCTTTCAAATATATGATATAATTACCATAAGTCATTATTGGTATTGTACCCTTTCCTTCTTTCCTACTGTCATTTTCGAAATTTTTTGCTTCTTTTTTTGGTATGCAGTACAAACTGTCTTCCCTGTTTATACAGCCCTTTATTTCCTTTAGTTTGTCTTCCTTTGATAAATTATTCTCCATTTTTTAACACCCTCCTATTTTATTATGCACAGAAATGCTTGCGAAAACCTCATACTTTAGTATTAGGATGAGCATTTCTGGCATCCTAAAAATCCACAGTGGATTTTTATGATATTTACAAAAACAAAATCTTAATTTTAATCTTTTTGATGATAATCTTATTGTTGTTACATCACACTGATTTAAAAGTAAGGATTTTTACAATAGGTATTATCCTTTTTTAATCAGATGGCAATATCAAAGTAATCATTAAAAATATCTGAAAAACAATGTAACAATAATTATCACTACTACTATTGCACCAATAAGTGAGAGTATTCCTCCCTTTTTATTAATATTTTTCATGGTTTCCTCCGTATATTTTTACTTGAATATTACTTTTTTTTGCACGAACAAATCATTTTTTGTATTTCTGCCAATAAAATAATATACTATTGCAGTGATTATGCTAAAAAGCACTGCACATACTATCCACAGCACTTTCATGCCGTCAGATAATTTCTTGTTATTAGTAACCACATCATATATTACCCAAACTGCGCATACCAGCGCAATAATTCCTATTATGCCTCCGAATAATGCCATAAATGAACACCTCCGTTCTGTTTAATTATCAACATATTTCATAATGAAAAAAATAAAAGCTCAACCCTGGAGAAATAAATCTTCATTGTTGAGACATTTTTCTCCAATCTTTTCTTAAAGCGGTCCAGCAATAGTTGGCAGCACCAGGCTGACGATGGTTGCAAAAATCCATACGACAACAGCTATAACAAAAGATTTAAGCCAACCTATCTTGTATAGGCTACCAAGAGCAATAAGCCAGGCTAACCCACCAATCAATGCAGCAACCCAACCTACTCCTAGGAAATAAGACGCGAGTGCGAATATTATTGCACCGACAAGTGCAGCCAATATCGCTGTGCCAAATCCCTCCTTTTCTCCAAACAATTTTGCAGCTAGATAGATAATAATTGCTGATATTGCCAAACTTATCAAAAATCCTATTAACACTTCTAATAATACCATAAATGAACACCTCTGTTCCTTATTTTAATATGTTTTTCCTGCATCCTGCAGGTAATTATTGAGATTAGTTATTGCAAGCCTGTCCTTTATCCCAATTCTTTCAAGCTCTCTCCATGTCTTTGCACTTACAACAGTATATTTTTCCATTTTCGTTCACCTTGTTTTGCTTCACCTCTACTTCTTTCATAATGAAAAAAATAAAAGCTCAACCCTGGAGAAATAAATCTTCATTGTTGAGACATTTACGTTTTCATAATATTTTTTCCTGCTGGCCTATTCTTTACATGACCCTTTCCGCCAGGACGACCGCCTGTCTTCGCTCCGCGTTTAGCACGGGTTTTAGCTGCAGTCATTCTTCCGCCTCTACTTTTCTTTGCCATTCTTTTTACCTCCTTGTTTATTTTAATTAAAATCTAGTCCAAATCATTATCTTCATTCGCCTTCTCTTACTTTATGCTTCTCAGTCCTCTCCCTGACAATCTTGCGTTTTTTTCCATCACCAACCTCAATATTCTCTTTGGACTCAACTACTGTATCATAGGAATCTTTTTTTGAATCGCTTTTTATAACTCGATCAGAAATCGCCAAACCAAATATTAGTAAAACAAAACCAATGATTGCAGATGCAAATGCCCACCCTACAGGAATAGTTACTCTAGCTGATGACGTACGCGTATCTGTATCCCCATTTCCTATGGTGGTTGTATCTGCTTTAATTTCTTGCATAGGCACAAGATATAACAATCCTCCAATAACAAGAAAGATTACTCCAAATATAACTAGACTTATTCTCATTTTATCCTCCGTTTTCATATTTTAATTTTTTATTTATATTTTAACTAAATCTAAAAAAATGTTTAAGCTTTTTTGACTACATGGGCTATTATTGAAATTATAAATAACACCACGAAAATTATTGCTAACCATTTGGCAATTGTATATGATGCCCCTGAAATAAGTCCAAATCCAAATAATCCAGCAGCTATAGCCACTATTAAAAATATTATTGCCCAAAATAACCAACCTGATAAATCTGTTTTGCTCATTTTTTCACCTCCTTTCATTTTTTCACTTTTTGTATCATTATTTATCATTGATTTATCTTGCATGTGAATCTGAATTTAAGCAAAACATGCAATCACATTCTTTTCAGCAGTTTCTGTTCTATCAGAAACTCTTTTTTCTTAGCTATCTATCCTCTCCCTTTCTCCTGGATGATCATTATTTTAAACAACATTATGATTTTTTATTTATTTTCTAATTTCTAATTTTTTCAAAAAAAATATCAAAATATCAACATACAAAACCGGGATGATATTGACCATTGATGGGTGTTTTACAATAAGGGCATACTAATGACAGACCAACTAAGTTAGGGTGTGTTATTTTTTTATGGCAATGCCTACATATGATTATGTTCAAATCTTTTAGTGCTTTACCTTTTGCTTTTTTTGCCTTCTTCATTTTATTGCATAATAATTCTTACACAGTCAATTCTACTTGCTTTTCTAAAAACTGCAAATGTGAAACAAATGTTCAAGCATTTTTTATTGTATGGGCTATTACTGCAATTATAAACAATATTACGAATATCATTGCTAACCATTTGGCAATTGTATATGATGCTCCTGAAATAAGTCCAAATCCAAATAATCCAGAAAGTAGGGCTACTATTAAAAATATTATTGCCCAACCTAACCAACCTGATATATCTGTTCTACTCATTTTTGATACCTCCATTATAATTGTTTATCCTTTACTATTGAATAATATCGTTGAAGTTCTAATACTTAGTGTATAGAACTTAAATAGATTAATAGAAATAAGTTGATAATTGTAACATGTTTATAAACAGAAGAAAAACTCTCTGTTATATTGCGCTATCAAAGGTATATCATCATTTTTGATGGGAGTGATTTAAAAATATGTCCTCAGGAGAAAAATCTTTTTTATCAACGATTTCGTGCAGGAGCCCCAATGGATTTTGTGAAATGATTTTGTCCACCGAAAAGGTATATATTTGCTTTATCTGAACTTCTTCTGCAAACTTAGTCTGTATCTCTGTAATATACCTCTCTTTCTGATAAGTGTCTCTAAAACCAAGTATCAGGACATGCGAAGCTTGTTCATCAGCAACCCTATAGGCTTCAATGACATAAGGCGTTTTAGAAATTCTATCTGAGATTTGTCCATCTGAAAAATTTCTCCAGACTTTAGGAGTAAGGCGGATAGCTAGTATAATCATAACATTAATTCCTATTTTCTTGAAATCAACAATCGGCATATACCCTTTGATAATACCATAGTTCTCTAATTTGTTTCTTATCTTAAATATTGCTTGCGGAGAAAGCTTCATAGTTTTAGCAATGTCACTATCTTGAATCTTTTTGGAGTCAAGTATTTTTTTGAGAACTATTTTGTCATTTTCAGTAAGCTTTGGAAAGTTAGGGTCCCTTTTGTCCATATTAATCATTCCGAGTTATATAACTAACTAGACTTTATATTTTTTTCGATTTTTTAAAGAATTTAAGGGAACAATGTAAGTGTAAAGTTTCCTAAATTAACCAGAGAAATCTCGTCTATAATTTTATAGATAAAAATTAAAAAAATAATTTTTTTCGTTTATCGTGTCAGCTTTTCCTATAATCCCGCTTCTTTTCTCAATATTGCTGCTTTCTCTGTCTTCTCCCAGGTAAAGTCAGGGTCGCTCCTTCCAAAGTGGCCATAGGCAGCTGTTTTCCTGTAGATTGGCCTTCTTAAGTCAAGGTTTTTTATTATGTTTGTCGGCTTGAAGCTGAAGTGCTTTCTCACAAGCTCTTCTATTTTTTCCTCAGGAATCTTGTTTGTCCTGAATGTATTTACCAGTATGGAAACTGGCTCTGCAACCCCAATGCTGTAGGCAACCTGTATCTCGCATTTGTCTGCAAGACCTGCTGCAACTATGTTTTTTGCAACATATCTTGCCATATAGGAAGCTGACCTGTCTACCTTGCTTGGGTCTTTTCCAGAGAAACAGCCTCCGCCATGGGAGCCATGCCCTCCGTAAGTGTCAACTATAATCTTTCTTCCTGTAACCCCTGTATCTCCCGGGGGACCGCCAATAACAAAACGCCCTGTTGAATTAATGTGGTATTTTGTTTCTTTTGTTAAATATTTTCCACAGACAGGTTTTATAACCTCTTGAAGAATATCTTTTCTTATTTTTTCTTCACTAACATCTGGGTCATGCTGTGCAGCTATGACAACTGTTGTAACATTGGCAGGAAGTCCATTTTTGTATTCAACAGTAACCTGTGATTTTCCATCAGGCCTTAAGTATGGTAAAATCCCCTTTTTTCTTACTTCTGCAAGCCTTATACAAAGCTTATGTGCTAGCACTATTGGCAGTGGCATAAGCTCTTTTGTCTCATTGGTTGCATAGCCAAACATCATTCCCTGGTCGCCTGCACCCTGCTCATGCTTTTCAGTTGCTGTAACACCTTGTGAGATATCCGGGCTTTGCTTGTGAATAGAGCTCAGAACCCCAACATCATTATAGTTAAAGCCATATTCTGGCTTTGTATAGCCAATTTTCTTTATTGTATTCCTTACAATAGCCTGGGTATCAACATATGTGCTTGTTGTTACCTCTCCTGCTATAATAACAAGCCCTGTTGTTACAAGTGTTTCAACAGCAACCCTTCCATTTGGGTCTTTGCTGTAAACTGCATCCAGGAATGCATCTGATATCTGGTCGCATATTTTGTCCGGATGCCCTTCTGTTACACTCTCTGATGTGAATAAATAGTTTTTATCACTCATTGTTTATCTCCCTCCCTTAATTAAAACTAAGAAAAAGCTTAATTAATCCCTATAAAAACCTTCTTGATAATAATATTCCAAAGAGAATAATTTTAAATGCATTTATTACAGAAACTTTGGTTATTGGCGCTAAAAGATAAATTATTCAACTGTTTCTATAATAAAACTATCAAGAGTAGTTGCTGCAACTTCAATTTCACTGCCAGTAAGGTTATAGTCAGCATAGTTTACCAAAACCCTACATGCCATTGTTGTATCATATACAGAATAACCTGCTACCAGCAAAGCAGTATTATTGCCATTATCAAAAAGCTTAATCTTTGCCTTGCCTGGCTCAAAATCATTGTCACATTTTAATGGCCATCCCAGGAGTTCAGCTGCGGCCATATTAACGCATGGCCCTCCAACAACAATAATATTTTGCTCTTTTATACTATCTATTTCTGTATCAAGCATGATTACCTTTGACTCAACTGGAAAACTAAGGGATATTGCAATGTCAATTGCCCCGATCGTATCTCCTGTATGAGCATTTTCCCCAACAATAATTATTGAATTTAATGCTCTATCTTCTATAAAGGGTTTTGGATAGTCTGACAAGTCAAGATTTTTTATTGCAATTGCAGAAACTGTGAAAATTATTATTGCAATAATATAAAAGAAGGTTATATTCCTAATGTTTTTCACTATTACCATTTTTTATTAATATGTGGAGTAGAATATTTAAATGTTTCTAATACTACTCTTACTTTTATCATTTTAGATTTTTAAAATCTTAGAAAAAATTTTAAAAAGAAAAAAAAGAAAAAAAGCTTATTCAGTTTTATTCAGCAGCTTCTTCAACTACTGGTACTGGTGCAGCAAGTTCTATGTCTAAATCAGTGGTTGCTGTCATCTCTACTTCAGTACCAACTAGGTCAGCTGCATAGTCTTTGTAGTTCTTCAACACAAGACCTGCTCTTTTGGTATCTGCTCCAGTCATACCTGCTACAAGCAATGCAACTTTGTCTTCTACTTCGAAAAGCTTAATCTTTGCTTTTCCTTCTTCAAAGTCTTGGGAGCAGTCTGGAAATACCTGATATAATCCACCACCCATAAGGTCTGATGCTACTGAATTGATACATGGTCCACCAACTACAATGACATTAGTTTCTTTCCAGTCAGCTACTTCTATATCACGCATAACTGATGGAATTTCTATAACGCCGTATGTCATTCCTCCTTCTCCTGCTGAAGTTGTTGATGTTGTGGTAACACCGCTTGCAACATATACATCTGCTGTTGCTTCTTCTACTGGATAGGTTATTGTCACATAAGCCTGTCCACTGGATGGGCTATTATATTCAACATGTGTTCCCCATCTGGTGTAAGTGTCTGAGAGGTCGTCATTGCTCTCCCAGTTCTGTAAAGCTGGGCTGTAAGGGTCATCATCAACTACACTTGTTACCTCTATGTCATCTGTTGTACCTGCTGGGTCTTCTACAATTGCAGTAACTGTTCTTTTTACAGTAGAGTCATCACCAGTTCCACCATCATACTCTGTAAAGACCATTGTTCCATTGCTAGTATCTGTTGAAAGAGTTACCTTTGCCTCTGAAGCAGTCCATATAATTCCAGCACTTAAGCTAGACATGTTAATAAATTCTTCTGTATAATTTGTTTCAAAACTGTATTCCACACCGTCTATATCAAATGTTCCATAACCAGTTGCATTTGTTGTTACGTCCCATGTGTTTCCTAATCCAACATCCTCGAAAGTTACCTTGTCTTCTGTTGTTGTGTCTTTAAAGTTCTTTACTTTAATTAAGTGGCTAGATTTTGCGTTGTCATCTATTATAAACTGGTAGTTTTTGTATATTCCAAGGTCTGCATCTATAATAAGTTGATGGTCTGCATCTTTTCCTAATCCAATTGCTGGTCCGCCACTAGTGGAGTAAAATGCATATAGAGTCAAGTCTCCGCCAGATAATGTTGGGATAGTAACCTTCATCTCATCATCTCCGCTATTTGACAACTTGATTTCCTCTGTGTCTCCAACGTTAACTCCGGTAAACTCAAAATCCAGGTTCTCCAAGAATAAATTACCCTTGTAATCTGCGTCAAGCCTGTCTGAGAGTTTTCCTTCAACTGGCACATAGTAGTCATCATCTGTTGTCCACTTAACTCTTATCTTGCTTATGGATACATCAGTACCGCTGCTTAGGAATGACCCTACTATGTCTGCTTCAACATCAAGGTCAGTTGATCCAACAGTTACAGTACCATCCCAATTCTCAGTTGAGTCAATGGTATCATCCTTAAAGACTATTTTCTGAGCTCCAAGATAAAACTCAACATTATCTGACCCTACATCTCCTGCTTCATTTGGCCATATCTCTCTAACACCAAGCTCTACTCCAGTTGCTATTGGGAGACTGTCTCCTTCCATCATAGCTTCAATGGGATCACCATTTACTATGAATTTCACCTTGTTGTCACTGCTAAAGTCTGTTATTTGCATTACTTCAACTTCATAGTCGACGCCATCAATACTGTATACCTTTGATTCACCCTCTGAAAGTACACAGCCTGGAATAGTACCTCCCATTAATTCAAGGGTATTTCCACTTGTAGTGCTATCTGTATTGATTATTGTATATTCCTTACCCAACATTGTAATCTTCTTATTGTCCAAATCGTCAAAGTTACCATCATCATCTATATCTGATTTTAGTGCACTTCCAAATGTCAACCTGTATTCGTAAGCTACTGTTGAATCAACAAACTTCAAGTAAAATGCTGGATCGTCTGATTGGTCGTCATCAACTGCGTAGGTAACAGTTGCATTGTCTGGCATAACTATACGCTGGTCATATGTGAATGTTCCTTTTGCATTGCTTATCATTCCATCTGCCAGTGCATTTAACTCACTGCTTGTTACTCTTGATATTGGTCCATTTTCAAGTGGTGTACTTGCAGCTCCACTACCAGAATTTAGATACTCATACAAGTTCAATGGATCTGAACTCTTAGTTATCTGATATGCATCTCCTACAAGTGTTGTTGTTGCTGATGTTCCTGTTGTTGTTCCAATTTCATAGGTTTTTAATCCTAACACTATGTCTGTTATTGCAACATTATCTTCAGCTGTTGACGTTGCTCCAATTATACTAACAGCATCCCATTGGTGGTCTTCTGTTACAAATGGTGCAGGGTAGTTCGCCAAATTAGCAGCTGCCATTGCTCCTAAAACAGTCGCTCCAACCATTGTTGCGCCTGTTCCTAAGGCAATTATCTTTTTTATTGCCCTTTTAATTTCCATGATTCAAACACCTCCATGTGTTTTTTTTCTGTATTTGACCAGCATAAATACAACTTATACTGAGTCATAGCTATAGAATACGGTTTTGTTTATAAACATACTTGCCTGACACTTAGTTTAAAGCTTTATGAAGCAATTTAAAGCTTTACAAACTGCTATAAAAGCTTATTTTATCAAAAATAAGCTCATTTAAACATTATTTATTCTTTTTAATCTTTTTTAATCATTTAAAATTATTTATATACAATGCGGGGAAAGGGATTCGAACCCTTGGAAGCACTAAGCTAACAGGTCCTAAGCCTGTCCCGTTTGACCGCTCCGGCATCCCCGCATAAAAAGAG
>CAYMFI010000008.1:0-12455 GCA_964389855.1 uncultured Methanosarcinales archaeon | reverse complement strand
AACCATGTTTATAGACGGGAAAAGCTGAAATCAATAACTTTTTAAATGCCTTAAATGCCTTAAAAACCATGCTATGCCAAAAATGCAAAAAAGCAAGAGCAGAAATAAAGCTTCCTTATCTCGGATTATGGTTATGCAAGGGATGCTTCTGCAAGCTTATTGAAAAAAGGGTCAAAAAAGAGATAAGGTCAAGAGAGCTTGTTAATGAGAAGGAAAAGATTCTTTTGCTGGACAATAACAGTAAGGAAGCAAGAATTTCAGAGCATATAATAAAAATTGTATATAATAATAGGGTTAATTTGCTTAAGGCCAAGGTTAATTCGCTTGATATTGGCTGTTTAGACGAGAAAACAAAAAAAATCATAAAAAATAACAAGATAAACCAGGTTATAATTCCATGGAATTTGGATGATGAAATAGTCTATTTCACTGAAAGCCTGTTTAAAAGAGGAGACTTTAAGCTTTTGGATAATTTCACCCAAGGCAAAGTCTTTTACATAAAACTTTTGAGAAATGTCCTCGAGAGCGAATGCATCTTGTTTGCAAAGTGCAAAAAGTTTAAATTCAAAGAGAATCTAGAAAAAGACAAACAAAAAAAAGCCATAAAAACCATGCTTGACAAAATAGACAAAAAGCATGCAGAAACAAAGTTTTCCTTATTAAAAAGCATAGACAGCTTAAATAATAAAATAAAAATTTAAAAGTTTACTTCAACATCCTTTGTGTCTTCTTCTGAAACCTTAAACATCTCCTCATCTGTATACTTCATCTTCCCTGCAATAATCATATCAGGGAAAGAGTGTATCCTTATGTTGTAGGTATTAACGCTGTCATTGTAGAATTCGCGCCTATCTGCAAGCTCATTTTCAAGCCCGCTTATCCTGTTCTGAAGCTGCATAAAATTTTCATTTGCTTTTAGATTAGGATAATTCTCTGCAACTGCAAAGATTGTCTTAAGTGCACCGCTTATTGCATTGTCAGCATCTGCCTTATCTGACATTGTCTTTGCATTTAGCATAGATGTTCTTGCCTTTGTAAGCTCTGTAAGTGTGTCTTTCTCATGCGTCATATACCCTTTTACAGAGTTTATAAGCTTTGGAAGCTCGTCTGACCTCTGCTTCAAAAGCACATTGATGTTTGACCATGACTTCTTGATATTGTTCTTTAGCCTTACAAGGCTATTAAACATACCCACTATATAGGATATTATTCCAGCAGCTACAAAAGCTGCTACAACTAAGATTATTATTATTATTCCGATTGTCATTTTAATACCTCCATTTTTATTTATAACAGATTAAACATGTATTTAAAACTTATGATTAAGCTTGCTATACTTAAGCATGCCCCCAGGATTATATAGCCCAATACCTTCCATTTAATCTCTTTCAATAATTTATTCTCGGGCTTGTCTGATATATAATAAATTTTTTCATTGTTGCCTTTTTGTATCATTATGTCTTCTGCATTGTTTTTTGCTGTGCCATCTTCAACAAAGGGATTGTCTGATGCAGTGCCCATTATGTAAAGCTTATCTTTTGGAGCAATAAAGTATTCTTTATATCTCATGGTCTTATTGCCTAATCCAAAAAGTGTTTTATGCGTCATGCCGTTTGCATTAAGAAAGTTTATTATGGTATCAGGAGTTTTTTTGCCAAAGCTTGTATGGAATTCAAAATCCCTTAAAACATTTATATTTGCTCCATTTGGATCAATAAGAACACCGCCAGTATCATCCTTTAAGTAAAATGGCTGCTCTTTGTGTCCTGAGTCAACAGTAACCCAACTGCTGTTCTTACTAGAACCAGAACTGCGGTATTCCTCTATTGTATATCTATAATAAACACAGTCCTTGTTTGAGAAAGGGCTCTTCAGTATTTCCTTATATGCAGGAACAACCTCACCATAAATTTCAACCAAGCCCATTGCAAGAGACCTTATCTTGCTTGTTGGTATATTTTCTATAAGGCGTTTTTGCTTTAACAGTTTAATTCCATTCCAGAATAAAAATACTCCTGTTGCAAAAAAACCTAATGTCCAAATAGACATCCAAATTATATCTTTCATTATCATTATTAATACAATTAGTTGATTATTATTTAAAGTTTTCCTGTTTAGGTTAGAAAAAGTTTAAAAGTGAGCTAGATTAATCCTATAAAAGAGTAATCAAATAAAAAGAAATCTTAGAGCCAGCCTAAATTTTAACTTTTGATTTAAAATCAGTTGCAAGACTTTTGAATTGTTCCTTAAGATGATTATGGTCTGATTTCAGCTGTGCAACTGATACGCCTATTGTGAAGATTGAACCAAAATTAAAAATTAATAATCCTATGATTAAGTCTTCAGTAGTCCAGGAACCACTAAATATTGCCCTTAATATCTGAATTAAAATATACAATCCAAAGAGTATAACAAATATTTCAATTACTTTTTCCATTTTTTCATTTATTTTTAGCTTAGTCATCTTAAGCGCCAAGCCTCCTTATAATCAGCCAGATAATCAATACGATTAAGATAGCTAATATTACAAATAGTAGATAGTTTTGGCCTTTATTGTTCATTTCAATATCCTATTCTGTTTTAATCTTTATATAGGTTTCTTTTCAGATAGATAAAAATCAATAGGTTACCTGTAAATTAAAGATAATTCCCGTAAGATTTTCACTTTTTCTTAGCTAGATTTTATAAAAAATTATTTCTAAGTTAGTGTTATGGCTTTTACTAAAAAACTAATTTGCTTGCTTTTTATTATTTTACTAAGCGGATGCTCTAATCTTAAACCAAATGAAGAAATTACAGAGCCAGAGCTTAAAGAATACAAGGATATTCCAAAAGTGTTTTTCTGCCCAGTAAATGACTGCGAGGGAGAGCTTTTCAAGGTTATCAATAGTGCAAAAGAATCTGTTCACTGCGCTTTTTATGACCTTGACTTGGAAAGGATTATTAATATTCTGGATAAGAAAAGCAAAAACATTGAAGTTAAGCTGGTGGTTGATGATGCTAATTTTGACAATGTAAAGCATCTTAAGTTTGCAATAAAAGATTCATCTTCTGGTTTGATGCACAATAAATTCTGCATAATTGATAATAAAATTATTTTAACAGGCTCTTTTAATCCGACTGAGAATGGCGCATATAAGAATGATAATAACCTGGTTATAATTGAATCATTTTATCTGTCAAAAAATTACGAGGACGAATTTAATGAATTATGGAATTCTGAGTTCAGAAAAGGTGATAATGTGATTTATCCTGAGTTTTACCTAAACAATAAAAAGATTGAAAACTATTTCTGCCCTGAAGATAACTGCGCTTATTATGTTGCAGAGGAAATAAAAAAAGCAAAGAATAATATTTACTTCATGACCTTTAGCTTTACAAACAACAGGATTGCAACTGCAATTATTTTAAAGCATTATCAAGGCCTTGATATAAAAGGGGTTTTTGAGGCAAGGCAAGTCTCAAAATATTCTAAGTTTAATTTGTTGGAATACCAGGGAATTGATGTAAAAAGAGACAACAACAAAGCAAATATGCACCATAAAGTTTTCATAATAGACAACGAAACAGTAATCACCGGCTCATTCAACCCAACAGATGGCGCTGACACAAGAAACGATGAGAATGTGTTAATCATAAATGACAAAAGTATTGCAAGACTTTTCCTCAAGGAATTTGATTATTTGGCAAACTAAACTTTTTAATGCAAATATTTATATATGAACAATCAAATTATAAATGTTAATAACAAAAGAGGTGTTATAATGGCAAAAAACAAAAAGAGTTCTAAAAACAAGACAAAAGCCCAAATAGAAAAGTATAAGGAAATGGCAAGGGCAGAACTTAAGAAGGCAAAGCAGAAATTTTTAAATCAAGAAAAAAAGGTTAATAGGTACATAAATAAAAACCCAAAAAAAGCCATTGCAATCGCAGCAGGCATAGGCGTAGCATTAGGCGCAGTTGCCGCAACAATTATAAGAAGAAAAAAGAAAAAATAAATTTGTTTTTATTTAAAATGGCAAATAATGTAATTAGAAAAATCTCAAAGAAAACAACCGGCAAAAAAGTTGATACTGTTGCAGATTATGTTGATTTAATATCCCAAATGATAGTTGAATACATAGACACAAGGTACAAGATAAAGCAGCGCGTCGAGGATATAAAAAAGGCAACACTTAATTCGCTTTACGCCCTGAAGACTGGTTTTATCAAGTCATTGGTTGAGGCTGTTTTTCTTGTAACAGGGCTTCTTGCACTAATATTAGGGATGATAATACTTATATCAAGGTATGTTCCAATAGAATACATACTGATTGTTTATGGCATTATAGTAACCATTTTTGTATTACTTAAGATGAAAGTGAAAGTTTAATTGAAATTGGTTTACTTAATTATGAACTCTGCCTTTTAAAGGCTTTTTATGAATTAATTACAAAAGAAATATAAAGAAGTTATATACTCCTTCTCTTAATCAGGCGTTATTTATAAGAGTCTAGATTATTTTTAAATAAGGTGGAAAATATGGCAAAAATGCATACAAGGATAAAAAGAAGGAAGGGACTGAGTACGCACTTAAAGCATTACAAAAATTCCCATTCTGACTCTGCAATAAAAAGCAGCAGACCAAAGACATTCAAGACAGAAGAAGGTGCTCATGCATGGGCTGCAAAACAAAACCTAAAACCTGAGCAATATTCTCTAAAAACAGCCAAGTATGATAAAAAGTTTATGGTAACAGTAAAAAATGGGAAGGATAAAAACTCTACAGATAAAAAGAGCAACAAATAAGCTTATGGAACTTCACAGGGATAAGTTCACTGACCGCTTTGAAACAAATAGGGAAATACTTAACAGGCTAA
The DNA here is from genome assembly GCA_964389855.1 of uncultured Methanosarcinales archaeon. Taxonomy (GTDB): domain Archaea; phylum Nanobdellota; class Nanobdellia; order Woesearchaeales; family CG1-02-33-12; genus CG1-02-33-12. The sequence continues at coordinate 7,596 of CAYMFI010000008.1, read as the reverse complement.
TTCTTGCAGAATCAAAGAAGTTAAAAAATATAATCGCAGGCTATATAACAAGGCTTAAGAAAAGGCCTTCTGATAATCTAACTATCTAAACTCCAATAGGGAAAACTTAAATATAATTGCTCTTTTCCTAATTCTTAATAATATTTACAAAAAGGTGATAAAATGGATGAAACTAACAGTTATTGTGTGAAGGATATCAAACTAGCTAACCAGGGAGACATGAATATTGAGTATGCTGAAAAGCAGATGGAAGCCCTAATGAAAATAAGGGAAAGGTTCAGCAGGGAAAAGCCGTTAAAGGGCATAAAGGTTGGAATGGCCCTTCACATAACAAAGGAAACAGCTGCCCTTGTAAGGACATTTAAGGCAGGCGGTGCAGATGTTGCAATATGCTCATGCAATCCATTAAGCACACAGGATGATGTTGCAGCTGCACTGGCAAAACAAGGATTTATGGTTTATGGCTATAAAGGCGAAGCAACAGATGATTATTACAAATTCTTAAAAAAAGTGATTGAGTTTAAGCCAAACATAACAATAGATGATGGCTGTGATTTGGTTATTGAAATCCATAAGAATCATAAGGAATTGATTCCAGGTATAATCGGAGGTTGCGAAGAAACAACTACAGGTGTTATAAGATTAAGGGCAATGGAAAAAGACAATGCATTAAAATATCCTATAATTGCTGTGAATGACAACAAGACAAAGCACTTGGTTGATAACTACTACGGAACAGGCCAAAGCACAATGGATGGGATTTTAAGGGCCTCAAACTTACTGATAGCAGGAAGCACTGTTGTTGTGGCCGGCTATGGGGACTGCGGAAAAGGATTTGCCCTAAGGGCTAAAGGGCTTGGAGCAAAAGTGATTGTCACAGAAGTTGATCCTTTCAAGGCAATGAAAGCTGCATTTGACGGATTTGGTGTAATGCCTATGAATGATGCAGCCAAATTAGGCGATTTGTTTGTCACATTGACAGGAGATATAAATGTAATCACAGTTGAGCACATGAAGCTCATGAAAGACGGCTCAATAGTTGCAAACTCAGGGCATTTTGATGTTGAGATTGACCTGAAATCATTAAAAAAAGCAGCAAAAAGCAGGAGGATAAGGCCATTCCTTGATGAATACATGCTTGATGGAAAAAGGATTTATGTTGCAGGAGAAGGCAGGCTTGTTAATCTTGCAGCTGCAGAGGGCCATCCATCAACAGTCATGAGCTTGTCTTTCTGCGGCCAGTCGCTTGCAGCAGAACATCTTGTGAAAAACAAGGGGAATCTTCCTAAAAAGGTAATAATCCTTCCGGATGAGATAGATGAAAGAATATCTTTGTTGCAACTTGAGGCCATGAACATAAAGATAGACAAACTCACTGAAGAGCAAAAGAAATATCTTGAGTCATGGGAGGAAGGAACTTAAATCTGAGTTTTTAAAATCATTTTCCTTATGTAAGTATGCTACCTTCCCCTGTTTTATGATATAACTATCCCCATTAAATCTCATAAAGGAAACTTCTGGGTGTTTTATAGAAAAATAAAGTGCTGCTTTTGACTTGGTTCCAATTTCAGGCGGGTAACCCGAGGGATAATCTGTTTTTTTAATAAGCTCAATATCATTCTTAACCTTAAAGGCATTTGTATATAAATCATGAGTATCAACTGGAAGAATGAGTCCATTATGGATTATATTATGTGATTTGCTATCTAAAACAAAAATACCTTCATGAGTTATTGCTTCATCAAGTGTATTTTTAACAAATTTAGTATCACCATAAATATTTATAGGAATAATCCCATATATATCTGTCACAGGATTTGTTATACTAAGTTTATCTTTTTCCCATTCTTCTTTGGAAGTATAATTTTCAAATAATACCTTTTCGACAAAAAAGAAGACAAATGAGTGTTTATGTTCCGGGGTTCTTCCATTTTTTTCGTAACTTAATATTTCACCTAATCTATTAAATGCCCTAAATTCTTCGGGTGTTATTATATTACTCCTATAGGAATTCACACAGGAATCTATTGAGTCCATTGTTCTTTCTGTGTTTATCCTATCTTCTGTTTTCATTTTATTTGAAGCAAGAACTGGTGTCATATTTCTTAATATACTAATTCCTATATTTAAAATGTATTTTAACAGATTTTTTAAAAAGTTCCAAATAAAAACATTTATATACCTTGATTTAAAATAAATAAAGAATGGTTACTAAAATTGACAAAAGACTATTGTATTTTCACGGCGAGAACTGCAGGCTTTCGCTTTCTGAAATAGCAAAAAAGATTCACAAGAGCCCACAGCTAGTTAAATACACAATAAACAGGCTTGAAAAAAGCAAAATAATCCTTTTTTATTATACTGTTATGGACTACTCCTGTTTTGACATGCTGTTATTCAAGGTTTATTTCAAAGGCGGATGTTCCAAAAGTTCTGAACTGAATTTATTGGTAAAAAAATTAATGGAGAACCCTTATGTTACCTCAATCTATGAAATGGGCGGACAGTATGATTTTCTTGTTGAATTCATGGCCACAAACCCCTCAAAATTCAATAAAGAATTAAAGATGCTGATAAAGGAGAATGAGGAACTGAATAATTATGACATAATCATAAATATTGTTTCCCATATTTATCCCAGGGATTACCTTACACCTAGGAGTAAGAAAGCCAAAGACCTTAATTTTCCATCAGAAATAATAGTTGGGGGAGACAGGGATAAAATTGTTTTAAATGACAAGGAAAAAAGAATATTACTGGCTTTTGTTGAAAATCCTAAGATAAGATTAACTTCAATTGCTTCAAAACTGGATATTAATATAAAGACTGTTATGTCAGTAATAAAATCCCTGAAGAACAAAAAGATAATAAGGGCGTACAAGTCTGCATTAGACATGGAAAAATGCAGTCTAATCAGTAATAAGATTATCCTAAAACTTCATAACATTGAGCCAGAAAAAGAAAACATGATGCTGGATTTCTGCCTAAACAACCCCAACATTGTAAAGATTAGCAAGACAATAGGTGCATGGGATTTTGAGATAGATGTTGAAACAAACTCACCAACAGATTTTAGGGAGATTTATCTAAAAATAAGGGATGAATTTAAGGATGTCATAAGGTCATTTAACAGCTATAAGATATATAAGATATTTAAGCATAAATATCTTGTAGATGATTACTCTTTATGAAAATCTAATCTTTTTTCATTATGCGGTATTTTTTAAGAACATTTGAATATGTCTCAAAATCATCTGATTTTCTGAATTCATACTTAACATTTTGGGGAAGTTTTTTGAAAAGCTCATTAACTATGTTCAAAACCTTTACAACATCCTCTTCCATCTCACTGCCGTAAGTTTTAAGTTCAGGCTCTTTTTCAAACTCTTCAGTATATTCCTTTTTTCTAAAGAAAAAGATTTTATTAAAAAATTTGGTGATAAAGTTCTCTTTTATTTCTTTTACAACCGGCTCTTCATATTTTGTCTCATCCTCTTCTGGTTCTTCAAAAAGAATTTTTTCATCTTCAAAAGTTTTTTTAGGTTTTGCTGAAAATAATTTAAAGAATTTAGCAAAAAAGCCCCCTTTTTTTTCTTCTGTAGTTTCACTTTCCAGCATTTCATTATTAATCTCTATATACTCTTCTGTTGTGCCTTGGTCTATCTGGATTTTTTTCTTGGGATTTGGCTTAAATAATCTCTTAATCTTCTCAGAAAAATTTATTGAATTCTTTTTTCTTATACCCTCCACATAATCATCTAACATATTGTTGAACTCTTTATTTGCCATTTTTTACCCCTTTATTAATAAAACTATCAGTTTAAAACACAAATTAACAAAACTATATAAAATTATCTGTCCTACTATTTATAATCTATTGCTGAATAGTTACATAAATTTAAATATGCGTATATAAACAACTATTTCATGAAAGAAAAAAATGCCCAGGTAAGTGTGGAATATGTTATTATTATAGGATTTTCATTGCTTATCACCCTTCCATTAATTTTAATCTTTTACGAACATACAAGAGCTACCAGTGATCAGGTAATATCAAGCCAGGTTGACCAGATAGCAAGAAAAATAGTAGATAATTCAGAATCAGTTTATTACCTTGGCGAGCCTTCAAAAACAAGAATAAAGGTTTACATGCCTGAAAACGTAGAAGACGCTATAATAAGCAACAAAGAAGTGACATTCAGGGTAAAAACAAAAAGCGGTGTTACAGACATAAGCCATATATGTTCTGTTAATATTAGTGGATATATTGCAATAACCCCTGGCATCCATTACATAAGTATAGAATCAAAGGGGGATTATGTATGGTTAAGCACATAAAAGCTCAGCTGGCAATGGAATTTGTTTTGTTATTAAGTATTTCCTTTTTTATACTTCTTGTTTTTTTAAAAGCAACAGAAGATAAAGTTGATGATTTAAATGATGAAAAAGAATTTGTTCTTGCAAAAGATCTTGCCTACAAAATACAGCATGAAATTAATATTGCAGCACAGGTTAAGTCTGGCTATAACAGGATTTTTTTCATACCAGAAAAGCTTGATAATAACGAGTATACAATAACTAAAACAAAAGATGGAATAACCATTGCCTTAAAAAATTCAGAGTTTACAGTAAGAATACCTGAAATTAATGGGACTGTAATTAAGGGAAATAATACAATAAGAAATATGGGGGGGGTTATTTATCTTAACTAAGGCACAGGTTTTTTCCCTTGATTTAATAATAGCAGTGCTTATTTTTGGGTCAGCTATATTAATATACTACAAAAACATCACTAATCTTTCTGACCAGGATGAGGAACTGCTTGATGATCTTCTTATTGATGCCAAGCTAATCTCCAACTCATTGATGTCAAGCGGATACCAAACTAACTGGAATAGTGATAATGTTGAAAGGATTGGCATAACTGATGATAATCGGGTTAGTGAGTCAAAACTGGCAGAATTTTCAAAAATTCCATACAAAGAAAGCAAAAAACTTTTTGGAACAGTCTATGATTTTTATGTTTTTTTCACTGACAGAAATAATAATATAATTCCTATCAACAGCTCATCAGAGGGAATAGGCAAACCGGGTGTTAATTCAACAAATATTCAAACTGTTGAAAATCCAAAAAAACTAGTTAAGATAACCAGGCTTATTGTTAAAGAATCAGACATTAAGAAAATGGTGATTTACTTATGGTATTAAAAAAAGGATTTTTTTTCACAATTGATTCAATAATCGGCGCAGGTATAATAACCCTAGGTATTTTGCTGCTTTATACTTTTTATATAGTTGAGCCATCATACACAAGCCTCGATTATACATCCCATGATTTGATTAATTCATTGTCTACATTAAGGGTTGGAGAGGTTAACAATGCTTATATTGATGAGCTTCTATTAACTGGAGAAATAACAAATCCTGAAAATACTATTTTAGAGCAAATAGGCGAGTTCTGGGCACTTGACAAAGCTGACAAAGCAGGCAATTTAACAAAAGAGTTCACTAATGATTTTATTGATGAAAATCTTGGTTTCGGCTTTTATATAGAAGGAGAAGAAATTTATTCCAGAATTAAAAGTAATGATGGAGTATCAATGATATCAAAGAAAATGATATCTGGCATACAAAGATACAGGACAAGAGAAGGGTTTACTGCAAGGGCAGTTGCAACAAAAGTAACCAAAAATACAACAGAGGTTTTTATGATAAACCCAGAGGGCAGTTCTCATGGTCCAGGAACAACAGCAGAGATTACAAAGAAATTTTATATTAACTCCAGTGATATCACAAAAGCCACACTATTCCTGACAGTTCATTGGGGAACAAGCGCTACACCATCCAATGATTTTGACCTTAATGGAGAGCCAACAAATATAGGAAATCCATGGCTTTATACACAGGAAAAAGATGTCACACACATAGGATTTGATTTTGTTGACATAACAAATGATGTTACAAGCGGATGGAATGAACTGAAAATAAAATTCCTAATCCAGTCTGATGACCATACTCACATTCATCCAGGCTCAAAAATAATTGTCGAGTATGAAAGCAGTGGAAAGTTTGTTCCATCAAAAATAGTAAAAAAAAGATTTTATTTTGATAATGTCTTAAGCAATGGAGGCAATAACCTGAATAAGGCAAGCGGTGCGTGGTCTGTGCTACCTATTTTTGTACCAAGAGGTATTTTAATAAAAAATGCAACTCTGCATATTGTTGGAAAAGAGCTGGACAATAATTTTGGAATTCCTGAAGGAGTTCTTGAAAAAGGCAATGTGCAGCTTTATTTAAATGATGATAAAATAGAAATATTAAATATAACTGGAACTTTAAACAAAACATATGATATTAAAGATGGTCTTGGTGAAGGAACCAATGTAGTAAGTGTTTACCTTAACTGCTACCCAAATTATTTTTTTGGTAAATATAACACAATACTTTATTCTGACCCTGAAAATGATCCAGAGGATTCATCCTATGTTGAGATAGAATATGAAATTATTGACACTGCAAAACTGAAATATGGAAAGATTGATGTTTCTATTGTTGAAAGCTTTGATGGCAGTATGAGCAATCCTAAATCCTATACAAAGGATTTTGAAGATTATGATGTTATTGAATCATTCATCCAGGTTGCACAGCTTGACAGCAATGTAGTTAGTGTAAATGCAAACAGCCAGAATGTTTTTACAACACCAAGGCCTCTTGCAACTCCATCCTCTGTTTACATTGACCCAAGCTATCTTAATACTGGAGAAAACAATTTTGAGGCCAGTGATTTATGCAGTGACTGTTATATCCTTAATGAAACAACCCTGCAGTATTATGTCCTTATACCTTCTTTAGTTGGATACGGCCAGATATTTGATAATGAAGAAGATGCAATTTCAGATGCAGAAGAAAGATTAAATCTGTTGTTAGGGAATTATGTAAAAGCAACACAGATAGACAAAGAAGTAAATCCTGTTGGAGGTGTTCCTTCATTATGGGGTCCAATAATAGCAGAGGTGAGGGTATGGCATTGAACAAAAAAAGTATATTCTTCAGTGTAACCGCAATTGTACTTATAACCCTCACAATATTTTCACTCACTATCTACACTAAATACAGTCTAAGAGACACTGTTATGGTAACTGAAACAAGAATTTATTCCATGAACAATTTTATAGATGATGTTGAAAAAGATGTTGAGAGAGGCATTTATATCTCAGGATTCAGGGCTTTAATGAGCATGGAGCAGTACATAACAGACAATGGAATCTTTTTGTATAATGCAAATTCTTGCTTTAAAGAAGCCTTTCTGAATGGAACTATCAATAATTCGCAAATGGGCCTTATGAATGAATCAACATTTATCAACTGGACTCAAAGAATAAAAGAGCAGGCAATAAAACTTGATATAATTACTGACTTTAGTATAGATCAAATAATTATTTACCAGGAAAATCCATGGGCAGTGAATATTGCTGCTAATATAACTTTAAATATTGAGGATGTCAAGAAAACAGCTTCATGGCAAAGGCCACTTTACATAACAACAAATATCAGCATACAGGAATTTGAGGACCCATTGTATGTGATAAACAGCTA
>CAYMFI010000007.1:0-12920 GCA_964389855.1 uncultured Methanosarcinales archaeon | reverse complement strand
GTTTTCAGGCATTACTGTCCAAGGTTGCTGCACATTCAAATGGCTTGCTTTATATTTCACATTCTTAATGTCCAATACATTTGAGTCTGGGCATAATGCTCCGCTTGCAGAATAGTCCCACATGTCTGTACCATATATCTGTAGCAGCATGTAAAGACCTGAAACTGGGTCAGCTTTGTTAGCTACAGTGAAATATGGTGAGTAAACTGTGTCTCCTGCATAAGGACCTGATGTTAATAGGTCTCCGCCTACATTATACATGAATCCAAATGTGTCCTGAGCATTTATTGACAATGCTACAGCTGGGTTTAGGTATAATGAGATAATGCCTGCTGCATAATCTTCACAGCCATCTATTCCGCATTTGTCTTCTGCCATTACAGACACCCAGTATTCTCCAACCATTCCTGACTCTGCTGGTTCAACTGTGAATAAACAGGTAAACCATCCAACTGTTCCTGCAAGGTGTGTAACTCCATTCGATGTTACATCCTGTGAGTTTGTGTGGTTTAATACACAACCTGCCTGGATTGGGTCATACCCATTGTCTAGGGTCACGAAAACCTTTGCACAATCGTCAACTATTCCGTCGTTGTCAAATACTTTTACTTTAAATTCTACTGTCTCTCCTTCAAATGCATAGCTTCTTCCTGCGATTCCGTAATCTAGAACATTTTCTACACATTCGAGGTCTTCACCGCAACAGTCTTCTGTATGTGTGTCAACATGGTAGCAAACACTGTGTTCCTGTCCATCAGAGCATTCTTCTTGCAGTATTTCTGGGCATGAGTTCTGTGGTGTTACACCAATGCCGATGCCGATTCCTGTATCGCAAGTTGCTGGATCTGTATCTCCTTCTGCTAGAATTACTGGCATTGCTAGTAATATCACTGCCATTAAAATTCCAAATAGTTTCTTCATTTTTTTTCCTCCATATTTTATTTTGTTTTTTGTTTTCTATGTTGACAAACTTTTCAAAGTTTACTTTTTACAGTTACTTTTTAAAATTTGTCAGCATATATTCTTCTCCTATAGGCTATTTCAATTCACTACGGAGATTTGCATGGGATCCTTAAAGGAAACCCAATTTGCAACTCCGTAACTTTTTTGAACTATAGGATCATTAGAGCGAGATTTGTAAAAAGAATTGTGAGTAAGAAAATTAATAAAATTAATAAGACTTATACTACCGATCTTTTTTTTATTTTCCATTTATCCCCAATCTTTTTACTATTTTATCAAAGTTAAAATTTTTATAAATTCTAGAGTAACAATTTTATATATATACTTTTATGTGATAAAAAATATAGTCTAGAATAGACGATAGAATTAACACCTGTTTGGGGACAATCTAATTATCGCCGATAAAAAAAATAAAAAAAAATCACTACCTTTTGGTGTAACTTATTAGTTTTTAAAGAAAATTTGTTTCACAACCTTTTGAACACAAATGCATAAACTTAAATTTCAAAATCATAAAAAAATTAACAAAAAAACACTACACATTTGTTATACTTAAGTTATGCTTATAGACTTTATATAATTAATTATTTTACAACTTTTTAAAGACAAAAAAGTAAATTAAATACTAAAATTATAAAAACAATCAAAACTCAAAATATTTTTTAAAGTTGCATTTCTTATCAAATCAGGAAAAATCAAGAAGTATGATATGCATAATTCAAGAAGTAAATTAGAAGTATAAAAGACCAAAGCATACTCTGTTATTCTTTAAATTATTTTCTGAGCAATTATTAGTAATGGAACAAACTCAATAAGAACACTGCATTTGGATTTATTCTACAACTTCCCAATACCCCCCTTTGTCAGGACCAACTCTTTTTAATAATCCTTTTTTCTTTAGCTTGATTATATGGAATTTTATACCACCCTCACTAATCCCTATTATTGAAGCTAACTCTTTTCTTGTTATAGCTGGATTTTCTTTTATTATTTCCAAGATTTTCTGGGTAGTTTTCTGGGTAGTTTTCTGGGTAGTTTCTACTCTTTTCACTACTCTTGTAAAGGTGACTGTAAAGAAGTTTGTAAACTCAAATTTTCTTTAAAAACAACTAAAAAACCAAAAAAACAAGCCAATAATAGAGGAAATAGTTAAATATCATATAATTCTAGCAGGATTTGAGAATTTTATTAGTTTAATGTTTGAAAATGAAGCCTAAAGATATTATCATAAAAATCCATAACAGATTTTTAGGATGCCAGAAATGCTCATCCTCATACTAAAGTAAGAGGTTTTCACAAGCATTTCTGTGCATAATAAACGCCTTTCAAAGGTATGCTCAACTAGAAAGAGGATTAAAAATAATAGCCCCTAATAATAATTTAGTTAAAGCCCATGCTGATAAAGCAGACCATAATCTTATTGTAATGACTGATTTAGATAAATTAGGGCATTCTGACTGGGTTGTTATAACTGCCTATTACTCTATGTATCATTCAGCTATGGCTGTATTGTCGAAAATAGGATTAAACAGCAAGGATCACGCAACAACTGTGGCTGTTTTAGAATACTTTTTTGGAGAAAAAATAGAAAAATCCTTACTAGACAGGTTTAATGAGTTGAAATGTAAGCTAGAAACAGTAAAAATAGAGGAAAAATATATTGATTATTTGTGGAAAACAAAAAAAAACAAGAGAAACAATGCAATATGGGATTATTATTACATACAAAGAGACTAAAATTATAATAAATAATGCAAGGGAATTTGCAACAAAGATCAAATTACTGCTCAATGATATAAAGGAGGATTTTGTCAATATATCTACTGATGAATTAAAAAGTTTGTGGAATTCTGCAAAAAAGATTCCTTATTAAAATTATTAAATTTTTAATTCTATTTGATTGAATCAAGAAAATTAAAAGATCAAAGCATATCCTATTATTCTTTAAATTATTTTCTGAGAGGCATTTCGGCAATGAAACAAATCCAATAAGAACTCAAAATAGGATTAATAGTAGCCTTAAATTATAAAATAAGTTTTGTTTATTCTGTTTTTTTCAATTTCTTAATATTTTTTCTGCCTAATTTTTTCGTTTTCTCAGGCTCTTCTAAATAATTATCAGAACTAACTACTTTCTCACCGCTTCTTTTCTCTAATTCACTTCTTGCTATTCCTGCCACTGTTCCGCCTTCTTTTGCAGCATCTTTGTTTTCATCGAATCCAACTGCATCTTTATTTCTTGCGATTTTTGTAGTTGAAGCTTCACCAAGCATAGTAAATATCATTTCCAAATCATTCATGTGGTCTCTTAAATTCTCTTGTTTGAGCCCCTTGAATTTCCTATATTCATTAGGAGTCATGCCAAAAGCAGCTTTTGAAATCTCTGCTGTGAGGATTGCATAATCTCTTTCTTCCAGCACTCCTCTCTTTTTCCATTCATCTGTTAATTCATCTCTTATAGCAATGCCTCTTACTCTTTTCTCAATCCAGCCATCAGAATAACCTTTTGATTTATACAATTCTTTCATACGTTTTTGTGCTAGTTCCGGATTTTCTATTTCCTGCACTCTATCATAACCCACTTTTGCAAGCCATTGCTTGAAAGGCTCTGCCTTTTTAGAAGGAATAGATTGAATTATTCTAAATGCGTTTTTTGTATTTACACAATCAGTAAGCCTTAATTTACCATCTGGTGCTGGCAATTTCAACCGTACGATAATATCGTACACTTCAAATCCTTCTTCTTTAAGCTTTATTTTAAGATCAGACCAATATCTCTTCGGAATAGAACTGCTTGTCAAAGCTTCTACAATATCAACTACCGAGAACCACCATTCATTATTATGCCAAGCTCTTCTAATGCGTTTTCCTTGAAATACCACTAATGCGTTTTCTGAATTCATTTTAATATGTTTATTTATATCCTCACTATATAAAATTATTTATTTTTGGTATTATTATCTTAGTGAATTAGCTTATTTTTATGCTTTGCCTGGCTTTTCCATTGGTTTTTTTAGAATTAGCAAATGAATTCCGAAAAATAATATGATCAATCTTAAGAAATCAAAATCATAAAAACAATCAAAACTTAATTTTTAATTGAATCAAGAATATTAAAAGATTCCTTATTAAAATTATTAAATTTTTAATTCTCTTTGATTGAATTGAAAAGATGGGAATACCAAAGCTCGCGAACTAAAATAGAGCGAGATTATGACGCAAGACTTATTGTTCATCTTTATGATAAATCTCTAAGAAGACTATCTTATTCTCAGAAGAAAAATAGGCATAAGCTAACCTATAAGGAGATATGTAAAGTTCCCTGGTGCCTTTTCGTGAATACCTCATAGGTTTTCCAATTTCAGGGTTTTCAATAATCTTTTCAACCTGTTTCTTAATTTTTAGCTTAAGAGAGTTATTCTTTATCTTGCTGATTTTCTTAAGAAAATCACTCTGGTACTCAATATTTAACATGCTCTTAGCTCTTTAAGAAAATCATCTTTGGATTTATTCTTAAACTTGCCTTTATCATATTCCTGCCAGGCTCTTTCTACTTTTTCAGCAAAAACAAAATCATTCTTTATATCAGATGCTAAACTCTTCATATTCTTTAAGATTATCCTGCCATTATCTTCTATCATCAAAAATTCGTCTCCAGTCTGAATATCACTCCTTAATGCATAGGGGATTACAATCTGACCTTTTGTACTAACTTTAGCAATTGCATATTCCATATATATCACCATGGTAAGTTATAACTTACTAATATATAAATCTTTTGATTTATTTATTGAATTAAGAAGATTAGAAGACCAGAGCATGGCCTCATCAGCATAATAAACTAAGGTTTTATAGGGAGTGCCGTCCGGATTAAAGACTTCAATATAATTTTTATATTTCTCAACATTCTTAATATACTGGCTAATATACTCTCCTGCCTTTTCCTTATCAACCTTTTTGACAACATCAATAAAACACTGGCCAAGATTAGTCCAGATGGCATCGCCCTCATAGTTAGGGACTAAAATGCTGTTCAGGAACAAATATTTTCCAACTTTCTCTTTTGTATACTTCAGGGGAAACGGCTTGTCCAGCCCTTCTTTTTGTATTGCATCCAATGAAAGCTTAATCATCTTCTTTGAATCAAACAATCCAGTCCAATAAGGAAATACATTTGCATCTCCTGCGACATAATCCAAGCCGGACAAATCATCCAAAAAATAATTTCCTGTCCAAAAATTATCTTTTATTATTTTCTTAAAGTCATAGCCCTTAAATGGGTTGTAAAGCCCAAAATAATCAATGTTATTGCTAAGCATTGCAATCATAAGGTTATTATAAAGGGAAGAGCTTCTTAAGGCATTGTCTTTCATAGAAGAAAAATTAGCATTCTTTTTAATCAATCCAGCATCAGCATCAAATGATTTAAAAAAAGCCTTTCTTATTTCTTTTTCTAAAAAAAACTTATGCTTGAACAAGAGCTCTTTTGCATCAGCAAGCCTTATTGAATGCAAAAGATAGGCAACTGACTCTGGCGTGTAACATGGAAAATCCAGCACAGAGCCATGATAAATCATGCTTGTTGTTCTATTATTTTTTGAATAGGAGTCTAATGCAAATTCAAGTGTTTTAACAACTTTTTCCATGTAGCCTAAATTCAGCAATGCCTGCACGCTGATTCCAAAATCCCTTATGTAAAAGCAGGAAAAATGCCCTGAACTTGCCTGAAAATAATTTCCATTCCAGCAGCTGTCAACGCATTGCTTCAATATCTGCTCCGCATTTCCATTATACTTTCTTATGCCTTTGAATCTTATTTTAACAGACCTGTTAAAAACATCAAGCGCTTTGTTCAGGAAAAGGGTTTTCATTTTTAGGGTAATTATTGATATTTTTTATTAATAATTTTAGTAAGCAGATAATTTTCATTATTGTTTTCTTTTATTTTTCTAAAATTAATCTTGTGCAGTGCAAGATATGACAGCCCCAAAAATACCCATATCATGTCCCTGCCCCTGATGATAATGCTAAGTGCAAGACCTACACCCTTGCTTACTTTCAGGATAGCAGATGCTGACGATTGGCCGAATTCCAAAGCACCGAGAGCAGCAGGCACCGGGATTATGTAGGCAAGCCCAACAAAGGAAAAGAATATAAAAATAGCTACAAATGATGCATTATAGCCCAACAAGAGCAGTGCCAGCTTATATTCAACAAACATTAAAATCCAGACTAAAAGGAAAACAATAAAAGCATTCCTGAATCCCTTTTTGTTGTACTTAAAAAAGTAAATCAAATGTGATTCCATGCCCTTGATGTCCTTTTCATATTTTTTAGTTAGCTTCCATTTATTAAGCCTTAGCAGCCTGAAGCATGTTGTAAAAAACCCCTTTTCTGTTAAGGTTAAGTGATAGAAAGCATATATTGCAGCAGCCATTGCAAAAAAGCCCAGTATCATTAGGGTTGCTGTTCTTTCTGAGACAGTAAAATTAGTTAAGATAACAAGTATAGTTATGCATGCAAAAAATCCATTTAGGCTTAAGTCAAGTGACTTATCAATAACAACAGATGAAAGTGATTTTTTAAATTCAATATTATGATTCTTGTTAAGCAGGTATGCTCTTACAGGCTCACCTCCAATATGAACAGAAGGAGTTACATAACTTACTGCAAATCCAGCCAGCTTATAGGTAAAAAGCTTGAAAAAAGGAACCTTGCAACCCTGGGATTTCAGGATTATGCTCCACCTAAGTGTATGCAGGAGCATCATTATTATTGACACTATTATAAATAATATAAGCTTGTTAAAAGAGAAGTAGCTGAAAGCCCTTACTATCTCCTCAACTTTAATATACCAAAAAAGGAATATTACTATAATAACACCAATTATTGCAGTTAATATCTGTGATTTTATTTTTCTCATTTTAAAAAAGCGAGCCTGCCGGGACTTTCGACAACTGTTAGCTTTTTAGACTTGAATTTTTAATCCAAGGCCTGCCATTCTCTGCGAGCGAAGCGAGCGAGTCTGGCTTTATGCCAGACCTGCGTGCCAGCTTAGCAAGAAGCTGGTTCGAACCCGGGATCTACAGCTTACTTTTGAACCAGCTCAAAAGGATTGAACTCTGTTCAATAGGAGGCTGTCACCCTATCCAGACTAGGCTACAGGCTCATGTCCTCAGGAAAAATATGAAGCTTTATTAATGTTTTGTGTTTTCATATACTACATGTATAAAATAAAACAGGTTCCAGATGATTTCATAGTAAAGGAAATAACAAGCATAAAGTTAAAAGACAGTGGAAATTACACTTATTTCATTCTTAAAAAAAGAAGCTACACAACAGAAAGAGCTGTTTCAACTATTGCACATTACCTGAAAACAGACAGGAAAAACATAGGATATGCAGGCTCAAAAGACAAAAATGCAGTAACAGAGCAGATGATTTCTATTAAGGGGTTTAACAAAACAAAAGATATTGAATTAAAAGACATTCAACTTATTTACAAAGGAAAAGGTGATGAAAGAATAAGCCTTGGCGACTTAAAGGGGAATGAATTTATCATAACAGTAAGAAACCTTAATAAAAAAGAGATTAAATTAACCTCAATTCAAATTCCAAATTACTTTGATGAGCAGAGATTCAGCAAAAACAACGCTGAAATAGGAAAGTCAATACTGAAAAAGGATTTCAAGAAAGCAGTTGATTTGATTTTAGAGGATTCCTCTGAAAAAACATCTGGTTTTGAAGAAGGTGTAAAAGAGCATATTTCAGCATTTCCAAATGATTTTATTGGCGCAATAAAGAAAGTCCCAAAAAAAATAAGGATGATGTATGTGCATGCTTTCCAGAGCTTAATATTTAACAAGGCAATTACAGAACTGATAAAATTAGAAACACATGATTACAAAAAAGTGGATTATTCACAGGGGATTTTTGTTTTTCCAAATAAAGAAATAAATAACACCAAAATACCAATAATAGGTTTTGGAACAGAGTTTAAAGACAAGAAGCTAAGGGATATTTCATTAAAAATCCTCAAAGAAGAGGGCATAGAATTAAGGGATTTCATAATAAGGGGGATGCCAGAGCTTGCCTCAGAAGGTGATGAAAGGAATATGTTTGTAATTGCAGAAGAAATTAAAACAAAAGTTGAAAAAGATGAATTAAAAAAAGACAAAAAGAAATGCATAATCTCATTTAAGCTTCCAAAAGGCTCTTATGCAACAATAATCATAAAGAAAATCTTTGGTTAACTATTCCTCTAATGCTTTTATGGCATCATTTATTACATTATCAACCTGTTCGATTGGCCAATCAGCATTAATGCTCCTCAGAATTCCTTTCTTAGTATAATATTTTATTAAAGGCTCTGTCTGTTTTTTATATACATCAAGCCTTTTCTTTACTGACTCTGGCTTGTCATCATCCCTTTGGTAAACTTTGCCGCCACATTTATCGCAAACACCTTTTACTTTTGGAATTATATTCCTGATATGGTATATAGCGCCGCAGCTTTTGCAAATCCTTCTGCCAGAGAGCCTGTCAATTATTATTTCCTCTGAGGCTGTGAAATCCAGCACCTTATCAATAACAACTATTTTATCCAATGCCTCTGCCTGTGCTATTGTCCTTGGAAAGCCATCAAGCATAAAGCCGTTTTTGCAGTCATCCTGCTTTAGCCTTTCCTCAACAAGTTTTATTGTGACATCATCAGGCACGAGATTGCCCTTGTCAATATATGTTTTGGCAAGCAGGCCAATCTTTGTCCTGTTCTTCATAGCTTCCCTGAACATGTCTCCTGTTGAAATCTGCGGAATATCATATATATTTGAGATTTTCTTTGCATAAGTTCCCTTGCCAACGCCGGGCAAGCCCAACAATACAATGTTCATTTTAGCCAAAATATTCCTCATTCTCTTTTCTTGTTGATTCTTTTTCCCAAAAATCCCTCATTTTTCTAATAATCTTTATTATCTTGTTTTTTAAGCTTTCCCATGAACTGAAAAATTCATTAATAAATTCAGCATCTTTTTTTTCGTCATGATTTAACGAAAGCTCTAATGATAATTTTTCAAGAACCTTGAGCTTTTTGTACAATTTAAATATTTCCTCCCTCCCTGCGTCATTAAACGCCCTGTATTCATAGATGCTCACTACTGTATTGTCAGGAGTTAACAAATTCTCAAAGGACTCGCAAACAGAAGTTGTCTTGCTGATTATCTTTTTCATTATTTCCCTTAATAAAAAATCCTCATGCTCTATGATTGAGATTTCAAAGTCCTTGTTTAATTCCTCAAAATCAGGCAGGGAATACTTCTTTTTCAGTTCCTCATATTTTTTCTTTATTTTTTGTTCCATTTTTAAGAGTGAAAGCCTCAGGGGGGATTTGAACCCCCGACCTGCGGATTACAAGTCCGCCGCTATAGCCACTAAGCCACCGAGGCGCAATCTTGGTAGTAAAACCATGGTTTATATAGTTTTCTGTAAAATCAGGGAAAATTTTATATAACTCTTTTAGGAAGTAAAAACAAAATGTTTAAATATAACCTATAATTAGTATCAATTGATACTATTAGCAGTATAATTTAAAATGTTTACAAAAACCCAAGAACAAATTTTGATTTTTTTATTAAGCAAACCAGAAGAGCAGCTTACAATTAGAGGTATTGCGAAAAGACTGGGTAAATCATATACATTGGTTTATAATAATATTGCTAAACTAGAAAAAGAAAGCATTATTAGAAAACAAAATGTTCCTCCTGGGCAGATTATAACATTAAATGAATTTGCACCTACAGAAATTTTTATAGATATTGAACTAAAAAGAAAAAAAGAATTTCTAAAAGAGCATCCATGGGTGCAAGTAATGCTTAAGGATATTTTATTATCTGCTAAAAATCTTTTTTTTACTCTGCTTGTTTTTGGCTCTTATGCTAAATCAACACAAACAAAGAGTTCTGATTTTGACTTATTAATCATTGTACAGAACAAAAAAGATATAAATGATGTAGAATATGCTATAGATAGAGCTTATACTAAGGTTAAAAAAGGATTGAATTTTGTTGGTATAAATGATTTTAAAGAAATGATTAAAAATACAAACGAATTGAATATTGGAAATGAAGCAAAAAAACACCATATTATACTATATGGAGTAGAAGTATACTATCAGTTGCTAGAGAGGATTTATAAAAGATGAAAGTGCAGGATGTAATAAAAAAGAAAATTAAAATTGCTGAAAAAAGAATTCTAGAACTTGTTAAAGCAGGTAATCTAAAGAAGCTCTCTGAAACAGAAAAACATCAAATAAGTGTATTCTATGAAGAGAAAAGTAAGAATAGGTTAGAAACAGCAAAGATTATCTATAATGCCTCAAAAGGCTCAGATAAAGAAGGAATTAGTGAAGGATACAAAGATTATGCAGAAGTTGTAGCTGCAGCCTATTATTCTATGTATTATATTGTTCATGCATTTTTAGCATTAAAATATAAAACAAAACTTAGAGAAGGTTTAAGGGGCGTTCACGCAATAACTGAATATATTATACTTTACTATCTTGTTAAGACTAAAAAATTAGCAAAACACCTTTATGAAGAATATTTAAAGACCTATGAAACCACTGCCCAAATTCAAAAATTTAATGAAGAGGATTTTCAAGAACAAGCCTATAAATATGCTAAACAATATGATAAAAGCCGAACTGCAAGAGAAATATTCACTTATAATGTTACACCAAGTGTAGAAGAGTATAATACAAAGCAAGCAATTAGTGCTGCAGAAGAATTTATTAATACTATAAGGCAAGTGATGATTAAAAAATAAAAAACAAACATTCTTTAACAAAAGATGATTTGGTTAGGATAACAAGAAAAAGTGATTCCATGAAAATCGGGATATTCACAAATATTTACAAACCAGTTATAAATGGAGTTGTTAATTCAATATCCTCTTTCAAAAAAGGGCTGGAAGAGCTGGGTCATGAGGTTTACATATTTGCCCCAAAACACCCTAATTATAAAGATGATGAAAAGGGTATATTCAGGATTGAATCTGTAATGTTATCTTCAAAAGAGAAATACAGGCTGTCGCTTCCAATATTCAGAAAATCATTAAAGGCTATCAAACAGCTGGATATTATACACACCCAGCATCCGTTTATTATGGGAAACTATGGCTCTTTTTTTGCAGATGTCTACAACAAGCCGCTAGTTTTTACCCACCACACCCAATATGAAAAATATACTTATCACATTCCTTTTGAGCAGGAGATAACAAAAAAATTTACAAGGTGGATTGTAAATGATTATGCAAATAAATGCGATTGTGTAATAGCCCCTTCTGAAAGCATAAAAAAAATGCTTCTCAAAAATAGGATTAAATCAAGGATTGAAGTTGTTCCAACCGGCATTAATCTTGATGTTTTTGGAAACCCAAACAGGGAAATTATCAGAAAAAGGTATAATCTTGGACCAGAGCAAAAACTGCTTTTATATGCAGGGAGGATAGCAAAAGAAAAAAACCTTGAGTTTTTAATTAAGTCGTTTAAGCTGATTCTAAACAAAAAGCCAAACACTTATCTGATGCTTGTAGGGTGCAGAACTAAAAAGAGTTATTTAGTTGATTTAATCAAAAAACTTAATTTAGAGACAAAGGTTTTTTTGGTTGGGCATTCAAATGCTGTGCAGAATTATTACGGAGCAGCAGACCTTTTTGTCTTTAGCTCTGTATCTGAAACCCAAGGCCTTGTTCTTGTAGAAGCAATGGCAGCAGGAATACCTGTTGTTGCAGTTGATTCCCCAGGAGTCAGAGATGTTGTCGATGGAAAAAACGGATTTATGGTACAAAATTCAATAAGGGAATTCAGTGAAAAAGTAATCAAAGTTTTGGATGATAAGAAGCTAAGGGAAAATATGTCTGAGAATGCAATAAAAACAGCAGGTGATTATTCAATCTCAAAAATGTCCAAAAGAATGCTTCAGGTCTATAAGTCAGTTCTAAAATAATCTTACCTATTTCTCGTCATCATCAAAGTATTCATAGAATGAGAGTATTGATAAAGCAAGAAGAATAAACCAAAATAATACTTCTTCAAATGGAAAATTTGTCCCAAATATTGAAACCCATCCAATAAACATTTCTCCAGGAAAATCCCACCAACCTAATTTAAGCACAGTAATCTCCCAGATAAAGTGTAGAAAGAAAAAATAAATGAATGGCAAAAAAAATTTGCTAGTTGTTTTTGGATATTTAAAAAGCTGTAATAAAAAAGGAATTAATGTAAAAATAATGCCAAAAACCAAGTACCAATAGGGTATTTTTAATAAATTCGGGAAGAAGAAATAAAAAAATACAAACAGTATAAATAAAATAACTCCTGCAATAAAAAGATACTTTGTTTTTTTAGTCCATAACATCTTTGTTGCATGTTTATCTAAAAAGTATTCATAAAAAACTACAACAAAGTATGTTGTAAAAAAAGCCCATAAGATTACTTCTAAGGTAACAAAATCAAATATTTTAAAAGGCAGGATGGTTTCTGGAACAATCCATATTCCTGTAAGATGGGTAATATAGTCTATTGCAACCATAATAGGAATACTTGCTCCTGCAGCAAAGATGGCTGCTTTTTTCCAGTATTTTTTTCCTTGTATTGAAAGATAGAATGATGGAACAACTAAAAATAAGATTATCCCAACAAAAAAATTTGGTTTTATCGTAAAAGAAATTATCGTTGCTATAATTGGCCATATAAAAATTAATGCTAAATTGATTGATTCTCTTTTTTTCATAACTATTAAAAAAAGTTTGGAAATTTAAATATGTTTCTAAAGTATATCTCTAATAGGGGTATGATTTATAATAAAGAGCTAAAAAATTATTAAGTTTAAATAAGGAATTAGTCTTTTTCTGCATAAAAAATTCCATATTCCCATAAATTTTCTTTCAAAGCCTTATAT
>CAYMFI010000006.1:0-14820 GCA_964389855.1 uncultured Methanosarcinales archaeon | reverse complement strand
TAATAATGCTTCAAGGTCACCCATGCCTAAAAGCCTTGAAATAAATCCTTCTGGCCTGAAAACCTCTAAATCATCTAATTTTTCACCAACACCAATAAACTTTATCTTTGCATCTGTTGCGCTGCATGCTGTTAAAGCGCCACCTGCTTTTGCAGTGCCGTCCATCTTTGTAACAATAACACCTGTTATTCCGCATGACTCATTGAAAGCCTGTGCCTGTTTTTGGGCTGCCTGGCCAATGTCTGCACTTATTACCAAAAGATTTTCCTCTGGCTTTACAGCCTTGTTTATATTTTTTATTTCCTCAATCAAATCCTTTGATAATGCATCCCTTCCAGAAGTGTCTATAATAATTATGTTGTACTTATTAAATTCCTTTTCAAACTTTTTCAGTATGTTCAGAGGATTTTTTTCCTTTTTGTCAAGGAAAACAGGAACATTTGCTTTTTTAGCTATCTGCTCTATCTGGTCCATTGCAGCAGGCCTGTGGGTATCAAGACCCACTAATGCAACCTTATAGCCTCTTTTTGTATAAAATTTAGCGAGCTTTCCTGCCTGGGTTGTTTTTCCAGAGCCGAACAGGCCAACAAGCATTATCTTAGTTGGTTTGCTTTTTATTTCTATTTTTCCTTCTTCTTTCCCGACAAAGTTCACTAATTCCTCATAAACAACTTTTACAAGGTATTCTTTTTTTGTAAGCCCAGCTGGAGTATCTTCTTTTAATGCGCGCTCCTTTATCTTATTGCTTAAATCAAAAACAAGCTTTACATTAACATCTGCCTGCAATAAGGCGCGCTGTATGTCCTTGACAAGCTCATTTATGAGTTTCTCATCAACAAATATGGCTTTAGCTATCTTGCTCAATGTATTTTTTAATGAGTTTCCAAGCGTCTCAAGCACCATTTTACATCTAAGAACAGGTTTTTATTTATAAAACTTTAGAAAAAACAGTTATTGTTGGAAAATCCTATTAATATCAAAAGAGGTTCAATAATCTATCTGAGTTTTATTTGCTTCAAATTTTTTTATTATATTCCAAGATGAATAATAAACTAGTTCTTTAAGATCATCTTCTGTAGGCACTACTTTTTCAACTTCAGATTTAACACCAGGTATATACTCCCTGCTGGTTCTTGTCATTACTTTTTCTTTGCTTCTCTTTAAATCTTCTTTTTTATTATGCTCTTCTAGTTTTGACTTGTATGAATCTTCCACAATGGAAAATGATTCATTAAATGTTTCTTTTGAAAATTCTTTTGCCTGTACTAATTCAAAAGAAGGATTGCCTTCCAATCTATAGAATGGATTTTTTTTGTTTTTATTTATCTTAGCATTATACTCTTTTAATTTTTCAGTTAGTTTTTCAAGGTATTTTGCTTTATGTTCTTTAGTCATATAGAATTCTACCTTTGCATCAGAGTGACGTATCATCCTCTTAGGATAAGGCTCAATTTTATCTCGACTAGTTTGGTAAAATTTATTTTTTTTAATTAGCCATCCCTTAAATGTATTATCTATATCTCTTTTATTTTTATTACTCCCCAAGTTTACTATTCTTAAATAAATTTCTTTCATTTTATCTATATAACCTATGCATTTTTTATTAAATTTTTCTTCATCATCACCTGGATTTATATTCTTTACATCTTCTTTTATGCTCTCTAAAAAGGATTCTAGACTTAACATTTGTTCTTTATGTGCCTTATAATTATCATCCTTACAAATATTTTCTAATTCCATTTTATTATTTCCTATAAATAATTGCAACTTAAAAGTAAAGAACTATAATATAAACCTTTTGATTTACTTAAAGAAAAAATTATAAAACTTAACTTCTTAATTCATCATTACTATAAATATAATTCTTGAAGCTTTTTAAGCCGATTTGCATCTTCAGGGGTCAGTTCATCAACCTTTTTCTCTTTACCTTTTGATCTCCTATTGTAAACATCAAATAAGTTATCTTTCACATTTACTAATTTATTATTTTTATCCCTTTTGTATGAATTTTTTACAGCAGGAAATGATTCATAAAATGCATCTCTTGCTAGTTCTAATGCTGTGATTAGTTCAAACTTAGGAGTTTTATAATTTTTGCAAATTTTTTTGTTTGTTTCTACTCTTGTTTTATAACCATTTAATTTTTTAGTTAATACTTTAAAATATTGATTTATATGTTCTGGAGTCATATTCAATCTTATCGGACCGCTAGAAGTAGGAGCAAAAATACCTCCCCATTCTTCTTTAAAATTTTGAGGAGTTGTTAATTTATTATAAAACACATCAAATATTTCCTGTTTATTAACTAAACTTGCACATGACAAATAGTTTTCCATAATTTTATTGATACGTGATGCTAATTCTTCTCTTTCAGCCATTTTATTTCCCCAAATTATTAAACCCTAATTTTTAAAATATAAAAATCAAAACTTAATCTCAGACGATTTATTGTTTATAATCTCCTGCATCTTTTTGATTAAGTCTTCTGTTTTTATGCCAAAGTAAACCTTGCCATCAAGGGTTCTTACAGCAACAGTATTGTTTTCTTTTTCCTTGTCTCCAACTGTCAATACTAAAGGGATTTTATTTAGCTGTGCTTCCCTCACTTTCTTTGGCATTGTTTCTGCTCTGAAATCAGTCTCAACCCTTATGTTGCTTTTTTCAAGCTGTTCTTTTACTTTTTCTCCGTAAGGTATATGGCTGTCGTTTATGTTCAGGATTACTGCCTGTGTTGGAGAGAGCCATAAAGGAAACTTTCCTGCATAGTGCTCTATCAATATCCCCATAAACCTTTCGATTGAGCCGTAGATAGTCCTGTGTATCATGATTGGCCTGTGCTTTTTTCCATCATTTCCTTCATATGTCAAATCGAATTTTTCAGGCATTGCAAAGTCAAGCTGTATTGTTCCGCACTGCCATGTCCTTCCCAGGCAGTCCTTTAGATGGAAGTCTATTTTTGGTCCGTAGAATGCCCCGTCTCCCTCATTTATCTTGTACTTCATCTTTTTTGCATCAAGGGCATTCTTTAATCCGGCTGTTGCCTTTTCCCAAACTTCATCAGAGCCCATTGCATTGTCTGGCTTTGTGCTTAACTCTACATTGTACTCAAATCCGAATAGATTGTAGAATTTTTCTGAAAGATTAATAACCCCTATTATCTCGTCTTTTATCTGCTCCTCTGTCATATAAATATGGGCGTCATCCTGTGTGAAGCATCTGACCCTGAATAATCCTGCAAGCACGCCAGACATCTCATGCCTGTGCACAATTCCCATTTCACCCATCCTCAACGGAAGATCCCTGTAAGACCTTATGTTTGTTTTGTAAATCAATATTCCGCCGGGGCAGTTCATGGGTTTTATTGCATAATCCTCGCTATCTATTTTTGTGAAGTACATGTTTTCCTTGTAGTGGTCCCAGTGTCCGCTCTGTTCCCATAATTTTCTGTTGAGGATTATTGGGGTTATCACTTCTTTATAGCCAGCCTTTACATGCTCCTCTCTCCAGAATTTTTGTAATTCCCTGAAAATAAATGTTCCTTTTGGGTGGAAGAAAGGAAATCCCGGGCCTTCATCATGCACGCTGAACAAATCAAGCTCTTTTCCAAGCTTCCTGTGGTCTCTTTTTTCAGCCTCTTCTAATAAGGTTAGGTATGCATTTAGCTGTTTTTTGTCTGGGAAGGAGATTCCATAAACTCTCTGCAATTGCTTGTTTTTTGCATCTCCTCTCCAGTAAGCTCCGGCAAGCTTTGTCAGTTTGAACGCCTTTAGTTTTCCTGTTGATGGAACATGAGGCCCGCGGCAGAAATCAATGAAATTGCCCTGCTTGTAGATGCTTATTTTTTCATCTTCCAGCTCATTAATCATCTCTGTTTTGTATGGATTGTCCCTGAATAGGTTCAATGCCTCTTTTTTTGTCAGCTTAGTTCTCTCAATATTTAAGTTTTCCTTGACTATCTTATCCATTTCTTTTTCAATCTTTACAAAATCTTCTGGTGTAAGCTTTTTGTTTAAATCAACATCATAGTAAAAACCCTCCTCAACTGCAGGTCCGATAGCAAACTTAACATCAGGGTAAAGGTTTTTTATTGCCTGGGCCATCAAATGCGAACTGGAGTGCCTGAAAACCTCTTTACCAGCATCATCCTTAAAAGTTATTATCTTTAGGTTTGAATCCTTGTTTATCTTTGTGCTGAGGTCAACCAGTTCATTGTTAAGCTTTGCTGCAATTGCATCTTCTGCAAGCTTTTCCCCTATATCTTTTGCTACTTCTATTACACTTATCCCTTTTTCATATTCTTTTTTTGAGCCATCTGGGAATTTTATTTTTATCATTTGAATATCCTCCATAATCATTATTTTATTTAATATTTTTTAATAAAACCATAAAACAACAAAATAGTATTTAAGCTTTGTTATAAAAATGCACTAGAACTAACGTGTTGTTAACAGGAATATATCTAAGAAGAATTCATTCATATTTCCTATTAACTTTATTTCTTTCATGTTATAAGCATTATTTAAACTGAATTATTTAAAGGTTTCGCTTGTTTATGATATGCTTTTTCTGTGATAGCTTTAATACAAAAAATTTGTTTTTAGTGTATTAAAATAGTATTCTCACAATCAAAAAGTTTAAAAACAAGCACATTAAATTTATTTTTGAGGTGTTAAATTGGATTCAAAGGCTTGTATTGATTGGCTTGAAAAAAAGAACCTGTTAGACACATGCAAAACTTATTCTGTCTACCTTAAGGGAGTTTTCAAAGACTGCCTAAGGGCGAAGAGTGAAAGCATATTAATAATAAGTGATACAGGTTATGACAGAAAGAGTGCAGCAGCTCTTCTTGCAGGCTCTTATTATTTTGCAGCAAAAAAACTTGGATTGCATCCAAGGATTTTTTTTCAGATGCCAAAATTAAGAGGGGATATTGCAGACAAAAGCATTATTGATGCAATTAATTATCTTGGTGAGAGAAGCATTTTACTTCTTGCTTCATCCAACAGGCTTGGCTCTTTAAGGAGTATAACCAAAAGCTACAGGCATTTCTGCAGGAAGAGGGATATGAGATTTGTCACAACTCCAAGCTTAGGGCATATAGAGACAAGGGATTTTAAGGAGCTAGTAAACACCATTAACATAGACTATCCGGAGATACAAAGGGCACATAGAAAACTTAAGGTAGCTATTGAAAAAGGCAAAGACCTGCATGTAAGGACCAAAGCTGGAACAGACCTACATATGAAAATTGATGTTGCAAATATTAAATCTGCAGATGGTGATTATACAAAACCCGGTTCTGGAGGTAACCTTCCTGCTGGAGAAGTCTATTTTCCTCCAAAGAAGAAATCAGTTTATGGAAAGGTTGTTATTGACGGAAGCTTAAGAACCAGGCATGGCACTGTAATAATAAAAAACCCAATAACCTTAATAATAAAGAACGGCGACCTTATCAATATTCAGGGAAAAGAAGAAGCAAAGCTTCTTGAGGAAACCTTATTGTGGGCAGAAAGAAATTCCAAATATCCATGGGGCATAAGAAAAGTCTGTGAGTTTGGAATAGGACTCAACCCAAAAGCCAAAATAGTTGGGTCAACAATAATAGACGAGAAAGCACTTGGAACAGCACATATTGCATTTGGCTCAAACAACTGGTTCGGCGGCTCAATATTTGCAATGACCCACCTTGACCAGGTCTTCAGAAACCCAAGAATAACAGTTGACGGAAGGCTCCTCAATATCTAATTATCACTAAATTTAGCATCATTAGTCGTATATTTCTTGAGGCCCTCTTTTTGTAGTCTTGTATTAACAACTACATTATAAAGTGGTGCCAAATCATTTATACTTTTTATCTTTGCAGGGTCTAAATTAAGCTCTTTTGCAACTTCTTTTTTTACATTCTCAAAATGCTTCCCTTCTAAATCAGCGAATTTGTAGCCTCCTAGCCTGTCCTCTATATTTCCCCCTGTCTTTATGTTTGCATTTCCTGTTCCTTCTGGGCTTAATTGATATAAATCGTTAAGTTCTTTCTGCGGTAATTCTGATAGTCCTGATTGGGTATAATGCATGTCATCAAGAGCCTGTTTTCCGTAAACATTACCTTGATTCTTAATACCAAGGAAACCAAGGTATAAATCTTTTTTTGAGTTCATTCCTGCTTTAACAACTTCTGCTTTTTGTTCATACGTAAGATCACTTGCCTTTTTTTTTCTCTTTTTTAGCTCATCGGTAACTCCACCATAAAATGCAAGGCCATAATCAATTTTAAAATCTTGTATTTGTTTTCTTCTTTTATCAAGGTCTTTAATACCAATTACTTTCTCCTCAACACCCCCTATTAATACTATTGCAGCTATCCAGACCAAGAAAAATCCAAATAGTATGTTTGATTCATTATTGACTATTCCAGAAGAAACACCTATTACTGCTCCGGTTATGCTGTCACCAGGGCCAACAATAAAAAAACTGCCTAGCACCATAAGAACAAAACTCGCTATCAACACTCTTTTTGGCTTCATAAATAAATTAACTTGCTTTCTTATATATAAACATTTTGAATTTTAAAATAAAAAATATTAAATGTAATTTCTTAAAGCTTCCCTTTGAGCCATGTACTTTGCTACTAAGCTTCCGATGTCTTTTTTCTCAACCTTTGATGGGTCAACTCCTAGAGCACTGTTGAGCTCTCTCTTAACAACGTTAAGCTGATTATTTGGAATGAAGTGACCAACACCATTACGGAATGCATTTCCCCAGTACTTTTGTCCTATTTCTTGGAAAATCCCATATGTTGAGCTGATAGGATCCTGTATGAGTTTTTCAAGCTCATCCCCACTTATTTCTTTCCTTAACTGGTCTATCATTCCCTGTCCATATGAATTAGCTGTAATCTCGCCAAAATCAATAAAATTTTGGTTTATAGAGCTATTAAATTTCTTTAATATCTGTTTTTTTCTGTCGCCATTAAGTGAGCTCCACCCTCCGTTTCCTACATCACTTTTTAAATCTCCCATCAAGTTAATGTAGGTATCATTCTCAAAATTATTAACAGCCTTCTGTTTTTCATACAGTGCTTTAATTTTTGGATAATTGTTTCTTGGTTGATTTGGTGTGTTTGGCATTTTTATACCTCCTTATTTGTTTTTATTTAATTATTTATATTTTATATAGTAACACTAATAGTATAACTAGTATATAAATCTTTCGTTTTTGTTATCACAATCAAGTGACAACATTAAAATTATCCCAACTTAATCAGCTGGCCAATTACTTAACAACAACCCCATCTATTTTTTTGAGAACATCAACAGCATACTTCAGCTTTTGCTTATTTTTAGCATGGACTGTAAATATTTTATCCCCTTTCTTAACAGAATCATTAACATGCTTATACAGATAGATTCCTGCACCCTTATCAAGTGGAGCTCCGGCAGACCTTGCAATCTTTGAGATTGATTCATTGTTTATGTGGGCAATAAGACCTGATTTATTTGCCCTAAAATCATATGCAAATTTTCCAATATTTATATCGTCAGCCTTTACCTTCTTTCCGCCCTGCGCCTTTATAATTTCTATCATTTTTCTGTAAGCAGCTCCAGATTCAAGTATTTCCAATGCCTTTTTAGAGCCAGCCCCTTTTTTTGCTTTTCCTCCAATTTCAAGAAGAAGCCCTGCCATTTTAACTGATTTTTCCCTTAAATCAAAAGGCTGCCTTAAATCATTTTCCAGGATCCACATAACATCCCTTGCCTCTAATGCAGGGCCTATTCCGTTCCCTATTGGCTGAGAGCCGTCTGTGATTACAACCATGACTTTCATTCCAAGCTTTTTTGATATTGCCTCAAAAAGACTTTTAAAATGAAGTGCTTTTTTTCTGCTTTCTATCTTTGCTCCCCTGCCAATGGGTATGTCAATAAGCAGGTGTGTTGCAGAAACAGACTTTTTCTTTGCCAAAATGCTGGCCAAAAGCTGGCCCTCCGGATCAAGGGATACAGGATGCTCTATTCTTATTATCTTGTCATCTGCAGGTGCAAGGTTAACAGAGCCTCCCCATATAAGGCAGGCATTTGTTTTTCTAACAATTCTTTTTATTTCTTTGATTGAAAAGCATACATTGCATAAAACTTCCATTGTGTCAGCTGTTCCAGAAGGGCTTGTTATGCTCCTTGAAGATGTTTTTGGAATTGTTAGGCCAGCAGCAGCAACTATCGGCACTACAACCATTGTTGTCCTGTTGCCAGCAACCCCTCCAATGCAGTGCTTGTCTATTACAGGGTATTTATTAAATTTTAATATTTCTCCTGTGTTAATCATTGCTTTTGTCAGTGAAACAGTCTCTTCAATATCAAGCTCATGCATGTAGCAGGCAGAAACAAAGTATGTTATCTCTATCTCGCTTAATTTATTTTTTATGATGTCATCAATGATTTGATAGAACTCTTTATAACTTAGTTTTTTGCCTTTTAATTTTTTTTTGATATACTGTATAGAAACAGGCTTTTCAACAAGAAATATATCAACAAAATTGCCTGATTTTGCATTTAGCTTGGTTAAAACCTCTTCATATAACCCTATCTGGCCGCATGAAACTATTTTTTTGGAATCAGCAATATCTATTATTGCAATAACACTTTTTCTTCCCTTCTTAATTTTAATCCTGTCTTCATAATGAAGGTCAAGCTTTAGTGCATTGCATTCATTTAGAACTGCCACCAGCGGCCCGCCAGTTGCAATATCAATATCCTTAACCTTTAGTTTCATTTTTCAGATAATCTCTGTTTTATATATTTCAGCAAATGTCAAAAATAGTGAGAGTATCAAAGGACCTACAACAATTCCTATAACGCCGAAAATTAGCAATCCGCCCAAAACACCAATTAGTATTACTGTAGGATGGATTCTTGCTATATCTCCAATGATTTTTGGCTTTATCAAATTGTCAATTGATGATATCACAACAAAGCCATAAACAAGAAGGCCTGCACCCTTTAATGCTACAGATGTGCTGTTTGTTGTCAGCCCCTCAATTAATTTTAACACTCCTAATGGGAACCATACTATTGGAGACCCGATAAAAGGTATCATGCATGCAATCAGCAGGATAATGCCCCATAAAAGCGGAGATTTAACCCCAAATATGTATAAGCCCAAGATACCAACCATTCCCTGGATTAATGCTGTTATAAAGTGGCCATAAACAACAGCACGTGTAACACTGCTGAATTTATTCACTATCTTAGTTTGGTGATGCTTTTTTAATGGAATAAAATATTTTATTTTTTTGACCATTAACTCTCCATCCCTTAGCATGAAAAAGATTAAAAATACCATAACAAAAAAACTGAGTATTTTTTTTGGTATTGTAAATATAAAGTTGGATAATGAGCCTATTACAGAATTTGTGATGCTGTCAATGTAAGAAATAACCTGTGGCTTTCCTGCTATGCTAACCAGGAGAGAGTTTAATTTCCACAAACCAGAGCCAGGCTCTGTATTAATTATATTTCCTTCTGCAATCCTTTGTTTTGAATCAGTATAAACTACTATAACTTCCCTTGTAAGTGAATTTACAACAAATAAAATTGGAGAGATTATTAAAATTATGACCAACATTGTTACTATGAATGCAGAAAGGTTTTTTCTCTTTGTTTTTTTATTAATCCATATGTACAAAGGGTATAATATATATGAGATTATAATACTGGTTAATATTGGAATTATGAACGGCCTGATAATCAGGAAAACCAGGACAACAGCTATAACAAGGAAAAGCAGTATAAAATATTTTGAAAACTCCTCTTTTATTTTTCTGATATTACCGACCTCTTTACTTATTGCGAACGTAGTGAGCTAAGGGGGTTTGACTTTTAAGCAAAACCCTCTTTGCGTGCCAGCTTAGCAAGAAGCTGTAGTGGGCCCACCCGGACTTTCGTATTGGTTGCGAGCGAAGCGAGCTTGGTGGGCTTGAATTTTTAATTCAATGCCCGCCCTTGTGTATCAAATGAGCGTAACCATTTGTTCGAACCGGGGATATTCACCATTTTGATTTTTTCAATCGTCAAGGTGACATCATAGCCACTAGATCATGAGCCCAACTGAAAATATAAGATTAGAATTGATATTTAAATGTTTTGTAAAAAAAGTCCTGAGCAAGAATTGTAATTATTTCTAAATTAATGTTATGCATTGCTTTTAATAAGGCATTTTTTCGGGGTTTCTGGAAGATTTAGTATAATCTTAGCAAGGAGTTCAACAAGTGCGAAGCACAATAAAGAAAAAGTATTAAGGAGCGGTTTTATGATGTTACCTATTTACATATAGATGTGCATATCTTCTACGACTCCTAAATACCATAAATACACCTAAAAATCCTAAACCAAAAAATATTATACTAACGCCCATACTCAAAGGGTCAGCATTCATAGGATCAGAATTCATAACTAATCCAACAAAAAAACTTGTTCCACCTATAAATAATCCTATAAAACCAATTACAACCCCAACAATTCTTAATATCCAAAGGAGAAAATCGTTAGACATATCCAATAGATTTACCAATCCAAAAATATCTTTGTATAAATAGAATGAAAGAATTGACCAAGAAATTATATTTAAGAATCTCAAAAATCCATTTTTTGCATAAAAAGTGGTAAATGCAAGAACGAGTGACACTACTGCAAAAATTAAAATCATCTTCCAATCTTTAAAAATTCCAAGATGTTTTCTCATTTATTTAAAAAATATATTAACATCAATATAAAGTTTTCGATTTCAAAAAAAAAGATATCAAATAAATAGGGGTTTATATAGAGTTTTCCTTTTATTTTTTAAGTTAAATAAACGGACGTTTTTTAGGAAAGTTTTTATATCTTAATTATTATTAATAATTTAACAAACTCTTCAACATAATGGAAAAATTTATATATTAAAAAATAAATAATCTAAAAGGGTATTTTAATGGACTTTATACAAAAAATTGAATTTGTTGTAGGTGTTTTTATTTTTATTATATTAATCCCTTTCTTTAGAAATTTATTCTCTAATTTTGATATAAAAACAAAAATATTTCTCTGGGGCATATTAATAATAGGAATAATAGGAGCAGGAATTATTGTTTTTGCACCTGCTGTAAAAGAAAAAGTTATTAATGTTAGAATGGTAAAATAAAAATAAAGTTGTAAAAGGCAGACCTATTCCAATTCAGATAGGAAAAACAAAACCATTTGTTAAATTTATCAACAAGAAAGGCAGATTTATTCGAGTAGTTAAGACAGAATAAAAATGAAACATCTAAAGACTAAGATGATGAGAAAAGAACTTACAGAAGAACAAAAGAGAGACCCATCTTATAGATCAGGTAGATTTATAACTGACCCCCCTTGGGGACTAGGTGGGCTTTTCGCAGAAGGATTTATACGATGGCTGCAAAAAAGGTTATTGCCCTGGCTGGACAAAAAAGGTTTAATTAAAGAGGGGGGCAATTTAAAGAAATATCTTCGAACACATTCAAAATAGTAAATACAATATTAATAGTAAAAGGGTTGAAATCAAATGAGAATTCTAATAATCCCTTAAAACGTCTTAAAATTTACTTTTTATTTAAATCTACTTTTTTAGTCAATTAGTCTTAAACTTAGTCTCAAGCTTAGTAAACTTAGTCTCAAGTCAAGACCCGAAGTCAAGCCCCGAGCGAGAGTTGAACTCGCGACCTCCACCTTACCAAGGTGGCGCTATAGCCACTAAGCCACCGGGGCATTAATAAACTTTACTTTAAACTTTACTTTATTATATCATATCCCTGTCTTCATCTCCATCCCCATCTTCATCTTCGTAACCACTGTAATCCATAACCTCTATGTTACTATCTTCAGTCTCTTCCTTATTTTCCTTATCCTCTTTAAATGGCACATAGTCTGAAACTGTAATAGCTGGTTTGTCCTGCTTTAAGCGCTTGTACTTCTTTTTGTTGTTATTTTTAGGTTTAGGTTTATTTTTTTTAATTTCTTCATCCCTCATAACATCTTTTTTATGATAATTTTCTTCATATTCTTCAGGTTTTTCTTGTTTAGGCTCTTGAGCAACTTTCTTAATTTCTTTACCTTTTTCATCTTTTTTAGGTTTATCTTCTTTTAATCCCCTAAAAGATTTTTCAGTCTTTTTATTCTCTTTGTTTAGCTTCTCTTTTTTATGTTCCTCTTCCTTACTTGTTTCTTCTTTTTTAGGAGATTCTTCCTCTTCATTAAATTCAGAGGTCATATCTATATAATCTTCTCCTTCATGATTTTGTTTTTTTCTTATGAACAAAAACAATAAAACAACAGCTAAAACAATAAATCCTGCTGTTATTATAACATTCCCCCAGTTAATAATTACTATTTTTTCTGGTTCTAACAGAATGCATGAATGATTAACTGCAGACTCATTAGAACTGCATTTAAGTTTTCTGCATTTGTAAATGCTGAATGTATTGCAATATTCATCCTCTTCACATTCAGAATCTTCTTTGCATTCAATCTCTGATAATGGAATAACTGTAAAGCTTTTTACAGTCTTGCCGCATATCTCAAAAACATCTTCTGGCTTATCAACATAAGACATCTTGAAACACGGGACATAGTAAAAAGTATAACCTTTTATAGGCGCCTTAATTAAACTTGTAAAATTAAAGCTGCGGACTTCATCTGGGTTTAAAACTACACTTTCACTAAGGTCAAATCCAAGAATAACACTATAATCATTATCTTTTATATACACATCACCTACATTAATGCTCTTGTTGATATTATTATATATGTTTACAGTAAAATCTATTTCTGTGCCTTCCATACAGTTTTTTTCTCTGCATTCATAACTTGCATCTATCGATGCTCTTACAAAGACTATATTAATTAATAACATTAATACAAGAATTTTCAATGTTTTTGTTTTCATCATTTTTATCACCATATATGAATCCCCCTATAAATATTAAGGAATTTTATCATTATTTAAAAACATTACTAAAAAATGGTACTATTAACCAAAGCGAATGATCCCTATCTCCTAATTGTTTTTAAGAAGAGACTGAACAGCAATTAATAGCTGAAGAAAAAGCTAAATAACAAAAGGTTTTTTATACTATTTATATTATGTATTATAATATGCAAAAAAAAAGTTTTTTTTATATAATCTTTTTGTTATTAATTATAATTCCATCTACTTATGCTGCAGATGAAAGGGAAATTTACTCTGGAACTATTTATTCTAATCAAATAAATACAATTAATATCACTAATAAAACATTTAGTTTTAGTTTAAGCTCTGCCCATGACACAGTATTTATTACTTTACCAACTAATTCAATTGTTATTGTAAAGAATGGTTCATGCGAAACCGCGGAAAACTATGAGGTATGTGTTATTAACTCAGGATTTTGGTACCATAATACAACCTTAGATTATGATATATACAAGGCTTCTATTAAAATATATTCCCTTCTTTTAGAAACTACAAAAATTGAATTGACAAGAACAGTTGAAACTACAGAGTTCTTGATTGGCGAACAAACAAAAATAATGGTAACCTTAGAAAACACAGGAAACGTAGAGGCTTCTAATATTATTTATTTAGACCATATTCCCAACTCATTTGCAATTACACAGGTATCAGACTGCGTTATAAAATATACTAACAGCACACACAGAACTGTTAAATGGGATGGCAACTTGAAAAAAAGTACAGAAAAAAATTTTTATTATAGAATCAAGGCATTACAGAACACTACCTTTAAATCGCAGGCATCTATAAGCTATAACAATGGGGTTAAACAAGTGCAGGGTAATTCTAAAACCTCAACAATAATTGTTCCTGATTATCAACTGAATATGATTTTAACATTGGATAAGGATGAAGCAAAGTTAAATCAAGAAACCAATCTGAATATCAACTTAACAAATATAAATAATGACAACAGTATTACCATAACCTCATTTAAAATAATAATACCAGAAGAATTAGACATATCAACACCACCAAAATATCTAATACAAGATTACAAGGAATTAAGCTGGAAAGGTAACCTAGATAAAGGAGAAACAAAGCTATTTAACATAAAATTAAAAAGTAAATACATTGGAAACCATACACTAAAACCAAAAGCATCATTTATAATTAATAATATTAGAAAAGAGGTTGAAAAATCAATAAGCCTAAATATTTATGAAAAGACATTATCTATAAATTCTAAGGTTGATAAAGAGGTATTAAGTTCTGAGAAATCACATATTTCAGTAGAAATAAAGAACCCAAGCCAGACATATTCATTTAAGGATATAGATGTAGTAATAGAAAGTGATCTGCCTAATTTTATAAATATAACAGAAAAAATAGGTAATTTAAAGCCATTAGAATCTAAAAAAATTGATAATATATATTTCACAGCCCCAGACGTTGTGGGTAAAAAAGATTACTCAATAAATTTAAGCATCATATATGAATCTGAGTACAATCAAATATTGGGGGCAAAGGAAGAAAAGATTATTACAATTATTGGAAAAAAAGAAGAAGTTGCCACAATAATAAATAAAACAAATATAACAAAAGAAGAAGTAGATAATTCTTTTACAGGAAGGGATATTAGTTTAAAAGAGTGGATTAAATCAAGAAAATATACTTTTTCCATGCATTCACTTATGGTCCCCTTTGGAATATTTTTTATTTTTGTTTTACTTTCTACTTTTTATATGAGTTATAAAAAGGGGCACCGTAGAAATTCTTATTAATCAATGCGGGGGATGGGATTTGAACCCATGGACTCACTAAGAGACAGGATTTCTGCCT
>CAYMFI010000005.1:0-15028 GCA_964389855.1 uncultured Methanosarcinales archaeon | reverse complement strand
CTGCAGAAGAATGCAGCACTCTAAACATGGTTGAGGAGTTTTATGAAGGCCAGAGGCACAGGAAATAATTCTTATTTTCATCTTATAATAAATCAAATTACCGTCTTGGGATTTCTAATATAGAAAAGTTAATAAGCAAGCTTATACATTAATGATTAAACAAATTCTAAGAGGTGCAATAAATGGCAAAAAAGAAGAAAGCAGCTAAGAAAAAGAAATAAAATCCTAAAATTCAAATAAAATAATTTATTTTTTTACTTTTCAGGTTTTTTTGCCTGTGAATTCAAAGCCTGTAACTCTCTTCTTATATTATCCATAAAATTATCAAAATCTTCTTTCTTTATGCATGCACCGCATGCATGCTCATGGCCGCCGCCATATCCATCAATTCCAACTAATGCTTTTTTAAGTATTTTAGACACTGAAATGTGGTCTGATGAGCGGAGGCTGCATTTCATTTCACCATCTTTCTCACGTGCAACTAAAATAAGTTTTTTTGGAAACCTGTAAAGAAGCTCGTTTGAAATGTCACTTGTAAAGCTCATTCTATTTGAATATGTAAACAGGAGTATTTTGTTATCATCAACATTTTTAAGAGTTTTTTTAAGCATTGTTTCATATTCTTCTTTTATTTTATCAAACCTTCTAATAATAAAGTTTGCCTGGGAAGTTTCATTATTAAGAATTTCATAAGGGGTTTTAGTTCTTGTTAGTATCTTGACACAGCTCAGGGCATCTGATGTTTTTCCCTTAAGAATAAAAGACAATATTCTTACAAGCTCTCCAAGTTTTGTTTCATATAATGCCTTTTCCGGCTTTTTTATTTTAGAAGGCAATAAATCAGGATATTCTTTTGAAAATTCTTTTATAAAGTCAGGCAAATGCCAATCCCCAACTGCCCCGCATGCTGCAATCCACAAATCTTGCTTTACAACCCTATAGCAGATGCATGATGTCGGCTCTCCAAAGCCGTCTTTTTTTGAATTAAAGTATTTTATTCCAGTGTTTTCAATAACATCATGATGGTCTATCCAGATTATTGGGACATCAGCAGCATCAATAAAGTCAGGGCTTACCATTGGCTTGTCAAGTATGAAAATTTTGTCTGGGCCGTAATTCTCAACTGTTTTTAGAAAAATTGGCTTAAGCTCTGGGCTGCTCTTTACAATAATGCCTTTTCCTTCTTTTTTATACCTGTAAAGCAAGAGAAAAGAGCAAAGCCCGTCAGGGTCATCATCAAAGAAGAAGAGTGGCCTCTTACAGTTGTCAAGCTCTTCCCTTATCTCTTTATAGTGTTTTTCTGTAAGCATATTAAAAATAAAAAACATCTCTTATTTAAAATTATGTTTTAAAAATGGGTATTAACCTGATTAATTATCATTTTTTACTAAAAAATAGTAACAAAACAAAAAGTTTAAATAGTAGTTGTATTAAACCAGCTAATATGAAACAGCTCAATTCAATATTCAAAAGATTTAATGGAATTTTCTTAGCTGAAGCTGTTTGTTGTTGTTAGTTCTTGATTCATTGTCTTTAATTTAAATTATTTTCTTGATTTTTGTCTAAAAATTTTTAGAATAAGTGTGAGGTAAAAAATGGAAAATCTAAAAAAAAATGAGCAAACTTATGATATGTTAAGCATTGTAGGAAAGACTCCTTTAATTAAAATAGGAAAAATATATGCAAAACTTGAAACAACAAATCCGACAGGGAGTGTAAAAGATAGGATGGCTGATTACATGATAAAGAAAGCAGAGCAAAGAGGTGAGTTAAATAAGGGCAGTAGGATAATAGAAGTGACAAGTGGAAACACAGGTATATCCTTTTCTATGATATCTGCAATTAGGGGCTATAAATTTACAGCAGTAATGCCAGAACATATGAGCATAGAAAGAAT
This sequence comes from uncultured Methanosarcinales archaeon, assembly GCA_964389855.1. GTDB lineage: Archaea > Nanobdellota > Nanobdellia > Woesearchaeales > CG1-02-33-12 > CG1-02-33-12. Next base: position 13,131 of record CAYMFI010000005.1, on the reverse strand, counting down.
AAAAATGATGAAAGCATTTGGAGCTGATGTTATATTAACGCCAAAAAAGGAGGATATGGCCGGAGCAATTAGGATATATAATAAGCTTGTGAGGAAATATCCTGATACATGGCTTCCAAACCAGTTTGAGAATCAAGACAACATAGATGCTCATGAACTTGGATTGGGGAAAGAGATAATAGCTCAGTTCAAGGGCAGGATAGATGCCTTTGTTGCAGGAATCGGAACAGGAGGAACTTTATTGGGTGTTGCAAAAGCACTTAAAAAAGAGTTTCCTGATGTAAAGATAATTGGTGTTGAGCCAGCTGAATCAGCTGTTCTATCTGGAAGAAAACAAGGTATGCATAAAATACAGGGAATTGGCGAGGGATTTATTCCAAAGCTTGTTAAGGATAACCTAAAGATGATTGATGAGATTATTACACTCAAAAGTGAGGATGCCATTAAAATGAGCAAAAGACTTGCAAGAGAGCATGGCATTCTTGTGGGAATAAGTTCTGGAGCAAATGTTTTGGCAGCTATGAAATTAAACAAGAGTTATAAGAATGTAATCACTATTTTGCCAGATAGTGGAGAAAGGTATTTGAGCGAATATTAAATTTTCAATCCTTGAAGAGGATTGTGTTATCAGGCCTTGGAACTTTCTTGAGTTCAACTCCTGCTTCCTTTAGGAATTTCCTTGCTTCCTCATCTGCGTAATCATGATAGCTAACCACTTTCTTAATTCCTGCATTCACTATCATTTTTGCACATATCATGCATGGAGTATGTGTGCAGTATAAATTTGATTCAGAGATGTTTATTCCATGCACCCCTGCCTGTATTATTGCATTCTGCTCTGCGTGTATTGCCCTGCATATTTCATGTCTTGTTCCTGACTCAATACCTAATTCATCCCTTAAACACCCAAGCTCAAGGCAATCCTTCATGCCTTTTGCAGCCCCGTTATAACCAGTTGTTAAAGCTCTTTTTTCCTTGACTATCACAGCTCCAACATGGTGCCTTAAGCACGTACTCCTTTCAGCAACTAAAGATGCCATTTTCATAAAGTATTCATCCCAGGTTGGCCTTTCATACTCACTCTTTTTCTCTGATTTCATTTAAAACATCCTCCACTTTTTTATGAAGCTCTTCTACTGTTCCGTTATTCTCAAAAATATAATCTGCCATTGATATACACTTTGATAGGTTTTGCTTATTTGGGTCTTTGCTTGTCATTTCCCTTTTTTCATTATCAATAAATTCCTGAAATGAAATCTTATCTGTGCTGCTTTTCCTTTCTGAAACTCTCTCATACCTTACCTTTGGGTTTGCATCAACAGCAAATAAATAGAATTTGCCTTTTTTTCTCAATGAATTTACCTCTCCCTCCGTTCTCAGGCTTTCAATAACACAGTTTTTCCCTGAGTTTTTTGCTCTCTCAAAAAGTGTCTCTGCAATATAACCAGGGGAATTTTTCTTTCTTAAATCATTTCCAACAATAACCATGCTGTCACGGTTTATAGGCATGCCCCTTTTTTTTATTTCTTCAACCAGAAAATCTCTAACTGAGTAATGCATGAATCCTCTTTTTTCAACAAGAAACTTAACAATAGTGCCCTTTCCTGCCCCCAATGTTCCTGTAATTCCTATAATCAGCATATTTTACACCTAGTTTCTAACCTCTATTTTTTCAAAATAACCTGAAACAGCTTTTTTCATCTCTTCAAGTTCATTATCCTCAAAAGGGATTATTTTTTCAAATGTTTTATCAACAAGCTTGCCCTCTCTCGGAATAAAGTTTTGGAAAACATATTTTTTTGCTTTGCCAAAGCTTCTTATCCACTTGCCAATTTTCCTTAACTTTTCAGCATCATGATAGCCCTTAACTACAGTTGTCCTGAACTCATAGTCCAGTCCAGAGCTTATTATAATTTTTATACTCTCCTCAATTTGGTTAATATTAACATTTACTCCGGCAAGAACCTTGTAATTATCCCTGTCTGCCTTAACATCCATGGCAATATAATCCACAAGCTTTTTTCCTATTAGTTCCTTTAATCCTTCTGGATTAGAGCCGTTTGTATCCAGCTTGACAATAAATCCTAATTCTTTTATTTTTCTCAATAGCTCACTTAGATCAGGATTAATTAAAGGCTCTCCGCCACTTATGCATACAGCATCCAAGTATTTTTTTCTTTGCTTTAAAAAATCCAGAATTTCTTTTTCTTTGTATACTCTTTCTGGATTATCACGCAAAACTAGCTCTGGATTATGGCAAAAACCGCACCTGAAATTGCATCCAAATAAAAATACTGTGCATGCTATTTTCTCAGGATAATCAATTAAGGTTAATTTTTGTAATCCTGATATTTTCATTCTTAACCTTGCTCTTTAATTTTCTCCCACTTCAAAATTTATTCTGTCCTTGAATTCCTCAGCTTTGCCCTCATTCCACTGCTCAACTGGCCTCAAATAACCTACAACCCTTGAATAGACCTCGCATTTTGTTTTCATTTTATTACCTCTTTTATTTTTTTAAATTCTTCATTAGAAATTAACTCGCATTTAGGGCAATATTCATGTTCACCTGGAATATAGCCATGTATTGGGCATATGGAAAAAGTAGGGGTGATAGTAAAATAAGGCATTTTGAAATTTTCAGCTACCTTTCTTATTAGGTTTTTCACTCCCTCCTTGGTTAATCTCTCTCCTATATATGAATGAAATACTGTGCCCCCTGTATACTTAATCTGCAGCGGGTCCTGCAGTTCAAGGGCATGAAACAGGTCATCTGTAAAATTAACCGGAAGATGGGTTGAGTTAGTGTAATAAGGTTTTGCCCCTTTTTTATAGCTTGCCTCATTCGCAACCTTGATTCTGTCAAACCTTTTTTTATCTTCTTTTGCAAATCTGTAAGTAGTTCCCTCAGCAGGTGTTGCCTCCAGATTGTAAATGCTTCCAGTCTCTTTTTGATACTCATTGATTACCTTCCTCATAAAATCAAGAACCTTCAGTGCGAATTCATTTCCTTTTTCTGTTGTAATATCCTCCCCTGGCATAAAATTTATAATTGCCTCATTCATTCCTAACAAACCAATGGTGCAGAAATGATTTTTCCAATATTCACCAAATCCATGATGAACAATCCTTAAATAGAATTTAGAGTAAGGATACAATCCATTTTTGGTAAAGTTTTCCAGTGCCTTTCTTTTTATTTCCAGGCTTTCTTTTGCAAGGTCCATGAGTTCTTCGAGATTTTCAAAAAATTCCTTTTCATTTGCAGATGTAAATCCTATTCTGGGCATGTTTATTGTGACAACACCAATGCTTCCTGTCAATGGATTTGAGCCAAACAATCCGCCTCCCCTTCTTTTCAGTTCAGTTTGGTCAAGCCTAAGGCGGCAGCACATGCTTCTGGCATCCTCTGGCTTCATATCTGAGTTGATGAAGTTAGAGAAATAGGGTATTCCATATTTTGCAGTCATATCCCATATAGGGTCATAATCAGGGTTATCCCAATCAAAATCCTTGGTTATATTATAAGTTGGGATTGGAAATGTAAAAATTCTTCCCATGGCATCACCCTCACACATAATCTCTGCAAAAGCCCTGTTAATCATTTTCATTTCATTTTCAAATTCACCGTATTTTTCTTCCTGGGGCTGCCCTCCTATGATTACATGCTCATCTTTCATATACTCAGGAATCTTTAAATCAAGAGTAATGTTTGTAAACGGGGTCTGAAAGCCAACTCTTGTTGGGACAGCCATATTAAAGCAGAATTCCTGCATGCATTGCTTAACCTGCTTATAGTTAAGGTTATCATATTTTATAAAAGGAGCAAGCAATGTGTCAAAATTTGAAAATGCTTGGGCCCCTGCTGTTTCACCCTGCAAAGTATAAAAGAAATTTACAATCTGTCCAAGTGCTGTTTTTAAATGCTTAGCAGGAGCGCACTCAACCTTTCCAGGAACACCCTTAAATCCAGTTAAAAGAAGGTCTTTAAGGTCCCAACCTACACAGTATGCTCCTAAAGTACCGAGGTCATGAATATGAATCTTGCAATTATTATGCGCTTTTCTGATTGCTTCAGGATAAATCCTATTTAACCAGTAATTTTTGATTATTCTTTCGACAATATAATTATTCAGGCCCTGGAGTGAAAATCCCATGTTTGAATTCTCTTTTATAGCCCAGTCCTTTTCGCCAACATAATCCTCTACAACCTCTATTGTGTCAAATATTGCCTTTATTTCCCTCAAGTCCTGGTGGCTTTTCCTGTAAAGAATATAGGCTTTTGCTGTTTTTGCATGGCCTTCCTCAATAAGTGTTTTTTCAACAATATCCTGGACTTCCTCTACCTGCGGAATCTTTTTATCAAATTTTTTTTCTACCTGCTCAATAACAAGATTCCCTAACTGTTTTGCTTTTTCATTGTCTTTTCCGCCAACAGACTTGGCAGCATTCCAGATAGCATCAATAATTTTCTCTTTTTTGAACTTTACAACCCTTCCGTCTCTCTTTCTTACTTTTGTAACCATTTTTCTGTCTCCTTATTTTTTCATAATATCTTTAAAGATGTTTTTAAAGTCACTGGGATCCTGGAAATCACTGTATACTGAAGCAAACCTTATATAAGCGACTTTGTCAAGCTTTTTCAGGGACTGCATAACTAGTTTTCCAATTACCTCACTTTTTACTTCCTTGCCCTTTCTTCTTAATTTTTCTTCAATCTCATTGACAACATTTTCAATCTTTTCGCGGCTTATTGGCCTTTTTTCGCATGCCTTGACTAATCCGAATGTCAGCTTATCCCTGTTATAAGGTTCTCTCCTGTTATCTTTCTTTACAACTATTGTTTCTATTTCCGGCCTCTCGTATGTTGTAAACCTTCGGCCGCATTTAAGGCATTCCCTTCTCCTTCTTGTTATCCCCTCTTCATCAGAGTCTCTCTTGTCTGTGACTTTTGTTTTTGTGCTGCTGCAGTATGGGCATTTCATTTTGTTATAAGGCCTTATTTTGGTCTTTCATAGTTTTTTGTTATCTAACAGTTAATACAATATATTGTATAATAGGAACTTAAAGAATACAACCTGTTGTATTCTAGATTATTTTAGAATTACAACTCTTATTTAAATATTTCTATGCTGAGAAGTATACTATTGGAACATCTTAAAATAAAATATATTTTAATTAAGCATTTTTTTTTAAATTGAGCTTTGACTCTTCTTTTTCTATTACTTCCAGCTTGGCTTTTGTGGATGGGTGTCTCGGGACAAAAAGGCATGTTTTGTTTTCTGAGAGTTCGCAGGTGTTTATTTTTTTAGCAATATCAATTATTTCGTTCTTGTCAAAGCATAATAATGGCCTTAGTATTGGCATTTTGACAGCATTGTCAAGCACAGCAAGGTTATCCAGGGTTTGGGAGGCAACCTGGCCAAGATTATCCCCTGTTATTATGAATTTTGCATTTTCTTCTTTGGCTAGATTTTCAGCAAACCTGTACATCATTCTTTTGCACAGCAAACATGTGTATTTTGGGTTTGTATTGTTTTTTATCTGGGTGAGAATCTCTTTGTGGCTGATATAATGGACTTTTTTTATTCCAAGCTTTTTAGCTATCTTGTCAACAGCATCGTGATTGTCAATAAAGAAGTTGAGGCCTATTAATTCAAGACGTTTCTCTTTCATTAAATGAGCTGCAACAGGGCTATCTATGCCTGGGCTTAGAAGGATTATTGCTTTCATTAATTGAAAGGTTGCTGGTTAGTATAAAAATGTTTTGACATGAAATATTAATAATTTCCCAAGTCTAATTTACTTTTTCTTCGCAGTTAGTTTATTGGCCGCCAAGCATATGCATAATGAAGTGAATGGAACTGTGATTAAAACTCCTATTCTGACCAGGCCGCCAATGCTGTTTACCACTGCAATCAAAATTATGAACACTACTGAAAAAGCAAAGTTCTTTTTTGCTATTTCATAGCTTCTCTCTAATGAGCTAATTGCTCCTTTCTTCTCAGTTATTGCAATTACAACCGCATACTGGAACATTACTATTAAGAGCAGTCCAGGGATTACCAATAAAGCAAGTCCAACAACTATTGCCAGAAAAGCCACAATAAACAATCCCCAGCTTGTAAAGAAATAATCAAAACCCCTGAAAACATCAGAAATCTGTGCTTTCTTTCCTTTTGCTGCATTTATGCACATGAAATAAATCCCAAAAACCAAAGGAGGGATTGTAATTATAAATACCATTCCTAAAAGAGCAACCAGTGTTCCAAGAATAAGGGTCACATATTGCTTCTTGAAAATATTAAAAGATTTTGTTACAATCTCATTAATCATATCTTCCATACTCATAATATCACCTAATATACAGCTGTAATATAATATTTAAATATTTATCTAAAAAACTAATCAAAACCTTTAAAAGGTCCAGCTTTCTATCTTATATTATATGGTATTATATATTTACTCAAATGTTATTGGAAGCTTTGTTTTTAACACAGGCTTCAGGATAATTGACCAGACTTTGTTTGACGAGAAAGATACAGTCAATAATGCTATAAAGCTAAACAATAATGAATGGCTTGATGAAGAAAAAGCTTTAATCAAAAAGCATGGCCATAAGATAATATTCTTAGGTAAGAAAAAAACTGAACTAACTGGAATAGAGCTGTCCCCTGAAGATAAATTTGAAATAACAAATGAAAGAATATCTGAAATTCCTAATTTTTACCAGCTTATGAGAAAAGCAGGGATAGCAATAACAAGAAACAAAATAAAAAACTCAGTAAGGTCGGATACACTTGTAATACAGGCAATAAACAATATTGATGAACTAGATAGGGTTGCAAACACATTAGTAAAAAGATTAAGAGAATGGTATGAGCTTTACCTGCCAGAGTTTTCGAAACAATTAAGAGACAATGAAAAGTTTGTTGAATTAATACTTAAAAACAAGAAAAGCGAGCTTCTAAAAGAAATCAACATAAGCAGCAAGAAAAGCATGGGTGCAAACCTTGATGAAACAGACATAAAACCAATAACAGAATTAGCGAAAAGAATAACCTCCTTATATGATTTAAGAGAATCACAATCACAATATCTTGAATTAATAATAAAAAAAACATACCCTAATATGTATGCAATAACTGGCTCACAGATAGGAGCAAAATTAATCAGCTTTGCAGGAAGTTTTGAAAGGCTTGCAAAATTTCCTGCCTCAACAATACAATTGTTGGGAGCAGAAGAAGCATTGTTCAGGCATCTGAAAACCGGTGCAAAATCGCCAAAATATGGAATACTGCACGAGCATCCGCTTGTAACCCAAGCAAGAGCATCTGAAAGAGGAAAAGTAGCAAGGGCATTAGGTGATAAGATTTCAATAGCTGTAAAAGTTGATTTTTTCAAGGGAAAATTCATTGGAGAAAAACTAAGAAATGATTTAGAGAAAAAATTCATTAAAAAGAAAAAATGATAATGCAGCCAACAAGGTTTCATGGAATTTATGAAACCATAAAAGGAAAGAAAAGATTATTATTAACAATAAACCTCTCTCCAGGAAAAAAAGTATATGATGAAATCTTGATAAGAGATCAGGGTGTTGAATACCGCACATGGAATCCAAAAAAAAGCAAATTAGCAGCAGCAATAATGAAAGGAGCATCCCAAATAGGGATTAAGCCCTCAAGCACAGTCCTTTACCTTGGCTGCGCATCTGGAACAACTGCCTCACATGTATCTGATATTATCGGAAAAAATGGCTTTGTCTTTGCACTTGACTTTGCTCCAAGGGTAATGAGAGAAATGGTTTTTGTATGTGAAGCAAGACAGAATATAATGCCAATAATGGCAGATGCAAACAATATTGAAAGCTTTGAGAAATATATAACAATGGTGGATATTATCTTTCAAGACATTGCACAAAAAAGCCAGGCAGAAATATTTATTAAAAACTGCAGGAAATTCCTAAAATCCGGCGGTTTTGCTCTTTTAAGTGTCAAGGCAAGAAGTGTTGATGTTGCAAAAAAACCAAAAAATGTTTTTGATGAAATAAGAAGAAAGCTTGAGAATGAGCTTACAATAGTTGATTATAGAACTCTTGAGCCTTTTGAACTGGATCACTGCATGTTTATCTGCAAAAAAAGATAAACCAAAAGAAATATATACTCTTATTTATTGGTTATTCTAAAATGGTATTAAAGATTTACAACACACTTACAAGAAAAAAAGAAGAATTCAAGGAGATTAATAAAGGCAAGGTAAACATGTACACCTGCGGCCCAACAGTGTATAACTTCGCCCACATAGGCAACTTCAGGGCTATGATTTTTGCAGATTTGGTTAGGAGATACATCAAATACAAGAACTACAAGCTAAAGCATGTCATGAATATAACTGATGTAGATGACAAAACAATAAGAGACTCAAAAAAAGAAGGCATAACATTAAAAGAATTCACAGAAAGATACACAAAATACTTCTTTGAAGATTTAGAAACATTAAACATTGAAAAGGTTGACATTTATCCAAGGGCAACCGAGCATATAAAAGAGATGGTTGAATTAATAAAAAAACTTCTTGAAAAAGGTTATGCATACAAAGCAGAGGATGCAATCTATTATGGCATTAAAAAATTCAAAGGGTATGGCAAGCTTTCTCATCTAAACATAAGCGAACTAAAAGCAGGGGCAAGGGTTTGCCATGATGAATATGATAAAGAGCATGTAAATGATTTTGCATTGTGGAAATTTTGGGATGAGAATGATGGAGAGGTTTTCTGGGAAACTGAAATTGGAAAAGGGCGCCCGGGATGGCATATTGAATGTTCGGCGATGAGCATGAAATATTTAGGAGAAACTTTTGATATTCATACAGGTGGAGTTGATTTGATATTTCCCCACCATGAAAATGAAATAGCCCAGAGCGAGGCAGCAACAGGAAAACCTTTTGTAAATTACTGGCTTCATAACGAGCATTTATTAGTCAACAATAAAAAGATGAGTAAAAGCCTTGGAAACTTTTACACTTTAAGGGATTTATTAAAAAAAGGATACAGCCCAAAATCAATAAGATATGTCTTAATGGCAGCCCATTACAGGCAGAAGATGAATTTCAGCTTTGACGGCTTGGAAGCAGCTGACAGTGCAATAAAACGACTTGATGAATTCATGACAAATCTAAATGATTTTAAAGGGACTAACCATAATCCAAAAGTAGCTGAGATTATTGAAAAAACAAAAAATGATTTTGAAAATGCAATGGACGATGATTTTAATGTCTCAATTGCATTATCTGCTGTTTTTGATTTTGTGAAGAATATTAATACTTTTCTGATGAACAACGAGATGAGCAAAGAGGATGCTGAAAAGGCAATTAAATTTATGCAGAGCTTTGATTCTGTAATTGGTATTTTAAAGGATGAGAAGAAACAGGAGATAAGTGGAGAGATAAAACAGTTAATAGAGAAAAGGCAAGAAGCAAGAAAAAACAATGACTACAAATTAGCAGACAAAATAAGAGATAAGCTCAAGGAAAAAGGAATAATCCTCAAAGACACAAAAGATGGCATCAGATGGGAAAAGGCAGACTAAGCCTTTAAAAAAAACTTATTTTTATTTTTTGATTTGTTGTTTCCAACTCGGCCTTATCAACAAACTTTATCTCTTCTGCTTTTGTTGCGGCCTTAACAGCTTCAAGAACTTGTTCGAGGCCTTTCCTGTCATCACAGCTTATTGAAAGCTTCTTTATTGGCTTATTTAATGACAGATTATTCTCTGACTTATATTTTCTTACAGCAGATATAACACTTATAGCATCATCGCCTGCTTTCTCAATATTTTCATCAACAAGCTTTTCATTGTATTTTGGCCACTCTGAAATATGTATGCTCTTCAACCCTTCAATATCTGCAAAATAAAGCTGATAAATCTCTTCTGTGATATGGGGCATTATTGGAGAAATTAATTTTAATATTGTGAGATTGACTGTGTAAAGTGTGTATTTTGCAGACTCAACTGCTTCCTTATTATAACCTTCAGGGTTGTAAAGCCTGTCCTTGACCATCTCAAGATAGTTGTCGCAGAACTCTCTCCAGAAGAATTTCTCTGTTTCTGATTTTGTTCTTGAGAAGTCATATTCTAAGAATGAGTCAGTGCATGTTTTTACAAGTTTGTTAAGTTTTGATAATATCCACCTATCAATGTTTTCAAGTTTTGTTTCTTTTGGCTTGTAATCCTTAAGGTTCATTATAACAAATTTTGATGCATTCCACATTTTAGTTATCATCTTCTTTCCAGACATAAGTTCCTTTTCCTGATATGGGATGTCTGAACCAAGTTTTGCTGATGCTGCCCAGAATCGCATTGCATCTGTTCCGTGTTTTTCAAGAACAACCTTTGGCTCAACAATATTTCCCTTGCTTTTGCTCATCTTTTTTCCCTTTGGGTCAAGTGCATGCCCGTTTATCATCACATCTTTCCATGGCAGCTTGTCTTCATGCAAAAGCATCTTAACAACTGTGTTGAAAAGCCAGAATGTTATTATGTCATGCCCATTGCTTCTTAAGGACATAGGAGTCATTTCATTGAAAAACTTGTTATCTTTTTTCCACCTGGTTGCAATCATTGGGCTTAAGCTTGAAGTTGCCCATGTGTCAAAAACATCTTTTTCTGGAATTAATTTTTCGCATCCACATTTTGGGCATTTGTTTACAGGAGCTTTGTCTACAGTCGGGTCAACAGGCAAGTCTTCTTCTCTTGCAAAGATTACCTCATCGCATTTTTCACAATACCAAACTGGAATCTGGACTCCATAAAATCTTTGTCTTGAAAGACACCAGTCCCACTGCAATCCATTTACCCAGTTATCATACCTGACTTTCATGTGCTTTGGATACCAATTCAGTTTATTTCCAGCTTCCAAAAGCTTGTCTTTTATGTCAAGGTATTTCAAGAACCATTGCTTTGTAACTAAAAACTCAACTTCTGTTCCACAGCGCTCATGAATATTAAGAGTATGTGTTATCTGCTCCTGCTTTATCATCAATTTATTTAATTTTAAGTCCTCAATTATTTCTTTTCTTGCATCATTGATTTTAAGCCCCTTGTATTTTCCAGCAAGCTCATTCATAACTCCATCAATGGTTATGCTTATCTTCAAAGGCAGATTATAAGCGCTCCACCATTCAATATCAACCAAATCACCAAATGTGCAGCACATAACTATTCCTGTTCCTTTTTCAGGGTCTGCTCTTTTATCTCCCATTATTGGAACTTTATAATTAAACAAAGGAACAACTGCGTTTTTTCCTATCAAATCCTTGTATCTTTTGTCTTCAGGATTTACAAAAACACCAACGCAGGATGATAATAATTCAGGCCTTGTTGTCGCTATTTCTAATTTTTTGTCAGAATTTTCAAGCCCAAACAATATATGATTAAAAAAGCTTGCCTCTTCTTTATCTTCTAATTCAACCTGTGCAATTGCTGTCTGGCACTTTGGGCACCATATTGTCGGGGCCTCCTTTCTGTACTCGCGCCCTTTTCTGTATAAATCTAAAAATGACCTTTGGGATGTCTTTCTGCACCATTCGTCAATTGTCCTGTAATTAATGGACCAGTCTGGCGATATTCCTAATGATGACCAGTCTTTTTTAAGCTCTTTTTCAGCCTCCTTTGTTTCATTAAGGCATATCTTTATGAATTCAGGCCTTGGAATATCCCTTGCTCTTATGTTGCATTTTTTCTCAACAAAACGTTCTGTTGCAAGCCCATTGTCATCAAAACCGAATGGATAAAATATATTTTTTCCAAGCATTCTCTGAAATCTCATAACATAGTCTGCCTGTGAGTATGCCATTGCATGGCCTATGTGCATCTTTCCTGAAACAGTCGGAGGTGGAGTGTCGCATGAAAACGGTTCTTTCTTTGACTTAGGGTCAAATCTGTAAATTCCCTGTTTTTCCCAATAGGCCTGCCATTTCTTTTCTGCTTCTTTTGGCTCATAATGCTTTGATAGTTCCATTTTACTAAGAACAGGTGGCTTATTATATAAAGTTTTTGCTGAAAATCAGGTTAAAATGCAATTAGATTATTAAGATTACACCAACAAACATCAAAGTTATAGCAATCAGTTTTAGCAGTATAGCTGACTTTCCAATTTCTTCCTTTAGTATTTTTGGATAAAAAACACTTAAAATTACAGCAATTAATAAAACAAAAAATGGCTGGACTGAGGATAGGGCATTTACCAAAGTTATATATCCCTTTGTCATTGCAATTGTAATCAGTATAACAGCAAACAAGGCAAGTATTTCATTTAAAGATATTAAAATAACTGTTTTTTTGCCATGCTCCCTTACTGCAAGTATTAAATCCTTAAAACTAAAGCAGAATGTTGGAATTAAAGCAAAAAATGCTCCAATCCGAATATATGAAAATATAGTCCAGAAATCAACAAAATTAAGAAGATATTTTGTTATAACTGCATTTATAGAGAATACTAAGGAAGCAAGAACCATAAACCAAAAAGCTTTTCCAAAACCAAATTTTATGAAATTTTTTGAAGAGATAGAAACTGCACCAATTACCAATAAAAATATACCTAAATATTTTATAGGTGTAAAAATTTCTCCAAGGAATACTGCTGCAAGAATTGAAACAAATAATGGACTTAAATAAAGTAAAGGAATAACCCGTGAAATCTCCTCTATTTTTACTGCTTTGAAATAAAAAAGAACCCCTATGGCATATAAAATTCCGGCAAAAGAAGCCAAAGCAATGTTAAAATAAGACAAATAGGAAAAGCCATGAAGCAAATAAACAAGAAAACTTGAAATTAATCCAACTATACCAAGAATCATGAGAGGAACAACAGGTTTTCTAACCAGTTTTGTAAGAACGTATTTATCCACTGTATTTACAATCGCCCATACAGCTGCTGATAAAATTGAGAATAATATCCATGGCATAATAATCAGTTATAAGGCATGGTTAATAAATTTTCCTAAAACATTAGTATATGCAAAGTGAATTTCTGCTGACATCTACTATCCTTGCTCTGATTTCCAGAGCACTTTTTTATCGCCAGAGTAAACCCCTAGCTTTGTCATCTGCCTGAACTGCAGGTCAGACAGTATAA
>CAYMFI010000004.1:0-15150 GCA_964389855.1 uncultured Methanosarcinales archaeon | reverse complement strand
CTTCCAGAGGCTCCGATTATCGCAACAAAATCACCTTTCTTAATCTCTACTGTAATTCCTCTTAAGGCTGGAACTTCAACTTCTCCCATCTTGTAAATCTTCCATACATTATTCAAATGTAAGATAATATTATTTTGTTCCATTTTTTTGAAAAGGTTACTTAAACCATCAAGAAGGCTTGTTTATAAGTATAATGGACTTATAGTCCACCTTTTAATCTTGTCTTTTATATTTTTAATCATTTTTATAACATCTAAAAAAATAAAAAAATGTGGGAAAATCCCACTTTATTTGATATGCATCCTTGCGCCGAACATGCCCTTTCCAAATTTATCTAAGTTTCTACCCATATTATCTTCAAGACCAAGTTCTTCAGCAAGTACTTTGACTGTTTCAAAGTCCTTGTCCTGCATTGCTTTGTGCATTGCAACAAAGGTTTCGAAATTTTCTTCTGTTACAGTTTCTGCAAATCTGTTTTCTCTTGGACAGTTTTCAACTGCCAGAACCCATGCATCATAGTCTTCTGCTTCGATAGCAGCTTCAACAGCTTCTCTTTGTTCCTGCATCCCAGCTTTCTTTTCAGCCATCTGGTTATGGTTTTCTTTCATCTGATTGAATCTTTCCTCACTCAGCTGTGAAGTCATGGCTTCTTTCCATGTCCCATAATCTCCAGCTTTCAGAGCCTTTCTGGTTTCTTCATTGCCAAAACCCCTGCCTGAAAAAGCAAAGACGCTGCCGGCTAAGCTTACCAAAAGCAAAGCCACAATTCCAAATTTTGTTATATTCTTCATTTTTCATACCTCCGTGGTTTTTAGTCATATGAAATGGGGGTTATATTTAAACAGAAAGAAGCAGAAATGTATACTTTAAGTCCACATTTTTTATATACCTTTAAATATAACCGAAGCTTAAGTGATTAAAAATGATGCCTCCTTTTTTAGAAAGTGGATTTGAAGCAGAGTTCTTGTATACTCTCATAGTTGTAGTACTTTGTTTTTTAGTTTACCATAAAACTAAAGAGATTTATGAATTAACCAAACATCAGGGAATCAAATATTTTCGCAGTGCGTTTCTTTTCTTGGGCCTTGCATATGTTTCAAGGTTTTTGATTCATCTAATAATCCTGACTGACCTATCATTTAGGTTTATCATACCAAGAAGGATAATGTTTTTTCCTGTATTCACAGTGCCTGTCACTTACTTCAGCACAATGGCAATATTTTTTCTTATATACAGCACAATATGGAAAAGAATACAATACAAAAATTTTCTGATTTTATCAAATGCAGTTGCAATCTTCATTTCTATTACAGCATTTTTTTCAAGGTCACTTATTTTAATATCCCTTCTTCAGCTTGTACTACTCTTGTTTACTGTAATAATAAGTACAAGAAATCACAAGAAAAACAAGAAAAAATATACCAGAACATTATACTTTTTGATATTGTTGCTCTGGCTGATAAATTTATTCTTATTGAGCCCTGGAAGAATACTGCCTTTTGGCTCTAAGATTTTTTTTCAGGCAGTTTCAATAATTGTTTTTGTCGCTGTTTACTTTAAGGTTTTGAAGTGGATAAAATGAACAAGAAGAGAGACCGGCTGGAGGTTATATATGACTTTCTGAGGATTATTCAGGATAACCATAACTCAATAAAACCCACCCCTTTATTAAGAAAATCAAACCTTTCAAGCCAGAGTTTTAATGATTATTTTGAGGAGCTTTTAGGCAAAGGGTTTGTCAAAGAGATATATGATAAAAAGAAAAAAAAGTATATCACTCTTAGCGATAAGGGCTTTCATTATCTTGAGAAATACAACACAATCCTAGGATTCATAGATGATTTTGACTTATGATTAGTTCAGTTTTTTTATGATTTTTATCAAGCCTTTTATTGTTATACTGCTTCTTATTGAGTTTGGCCTTATATGAGTTTCAGCAGCTTTAAATCCGGCCTTTTTTATCTCGCTAATCAGGAGATTCTTTTTAGGAACATTCTTCAGCTTGTTGTGCTTAACAACCTTTGCAATATCATAAAATCCGACTTCATTTATTTTTGATTCATTGCTCATTATCTGCATTAGCTTGATTAGCTCATTGTTTTTGCTTTTTTTAATGTTGCTATTCATTTTTGTCACAAGCTTTTTGTCACACAACTGGCCAAGCCAAATCTTTCCTGCGTAGTCAAGCTTTGATTTGCACAAAGGGCATTTTTCATCATTGAATACGCTGTCTGCATTTTTCCTGAAAAGGCATTGTTTGCAATGCAGAATATAACCATAATTTTTCATTGCTTCATCCACTTTCTTTTTTCCTTTTATGCATTCAAAGAAAACCCTGAAGTAATGCTCTTTTGAGTACGAGAATATTGGTATTAATGCCTTGTCATACTGTGCTCCAGCTGACTGGACTTTTGAAATAAGTATTCTTAATCCTGTTTCATGGCAGAACTCATTTTTCAATGGCTTGCTAGAATATTTTCTAAGGCATGCATTTTTTGAGGTTCCGCACAATGCCGCAGTGTCAGTTGCAGTCACAGCAAGAATTCCCTCACGGCCAAGCCTTTTTATTGCACTGTCCAAAAAAAAGTTTGGCGAGCCGAATGGGTCAATGTCAATATAATCAAATCCCTTTGAATTTAAAATAAATAGGTTTGCATCGAGGTTTGATATACTAATTTTCTTGCTCGACTTAATTTTATTTAACCTTAAATTGGCTTTTATCAACTTAACTGCTTCTGTGCTGTTATCATTAAATGAAATGCTCTTTATGCTACTTTTTTTCAATTCCAATAGAAACCTTATTCCTCTTATTCCTGTTGCAGCCAATGGCAAGGCAATCTGCATATTCTTTTTATCAACTGAATTTAACAGCAAAACACTTATATCTCTGTTAAAATTCATAGCAGGGTTGTAAAACACAGGCATATCTCTTGATACTGTTTCAGCTGTGTATGTTTTTATTCTTGCTTTGCCTTCTTGTATTATTTTCATAGAAAATATAAGAATTAAGGCTTAATATAAAGCTTTTGGAAAGCTTTAAAAGTGAATATAATTTACTATCAGCTAAGATGAATACTATCAGATCTCCTGTATGCACTGTTGTGGGCCACGTAGACCATGGAAAGTCCAGCCTGCTTGATTACATCAGGCATAGCAATATCACCAAAGGAGAGGCAGGAGCAATAACACAGGCAATTGGAGCATCACTTGTTCCACTTGAAACAATAAAAAATATATGCGGGCCATTGCTTGACTCACTGAAAATAAAATTCACAATTCCAGGGATATTGTTTATAGACACTCCAGGGCATGCTGCATTTACAAATTTAAGAAAGAGAGGGGGAAATCTTGCTGATATTGCAATTCTTGTTGTTGACATTAATGAGGGATTTAAGCCGCAGACAGAGGAGGCAGTTGAGATATTAAAACAGCAGAAGACCCCTTTTATTGTTGCAGCAAATAAAATAGACTTATTGCCCGGATGGAACTCAGCTAAGGATAATATACTAAAAAATATTTCCAAACAAGGACCTGACACACAGAAAAGTATTGACATAAAACTTTACGAGCTTGTTGGCAAGCTGTATGGATTTGGATTTGCAAGCGAGCGCTTTGACCGCGTATCAGATTACACAAAAGAAATAGCAATAATCCCTATTTCATCAAAAACAGGAGAAGGAATTCCAGAGCTGTTAATGGTTCTGACAGGGCTTGCGCAGAAGTATCTTGAAGGCAGTTTGGAATGTGATATTAACAGGCCTGCAAAAGGAACCATACTGGAAGTTAAGGAGGGAAAGGGTCTTGGTGTAGCATTAGATGTTATTATCTATGACGGCACATTAAAAAAAGATGATATAATTGTTATTGGCGGAATTGAAAATCCAGTTGTAACAAAGGCAAAAGCATTGTTTGAGCCAATGCCACTATCAGAGATAAGAGACAAGAAAGCAAAGTTTAAGCAGGTTGATAAGGTATGTGCTGCCAGATGCTTAAGGATATCTGCAACTGAAATAGAGAATGTTGTTGCCGGAATGCCGTTAATGTCCAGTTCAGAAGATTCTCTTGAGAAAACAAAGCAGGAAATCCAGAAATTAGTGTCAGAGGTTATAATTGAAACAGATGAGCAGGGCATTATCCTAAAGGCAGATTCACTTGGCTCTCTTGAGGCATTAATAATCATATTCAGGGAAAAAAATATTGAGATAAGGAAAGCATCAATTGGCAATATATCAAAAAAAGATGTAATTGATGCAAAGAGCAACTATGAAAAAGACCCGTTAAAATCTGTTGTTATTGGATTTAACGTATCCTTGAATGATGATGCAAAATCAGAAAAAGTAAAGATTTTTACAAGCGATATAATCTATAAGCTGATAGAAGACTTTGAAAAATGGGTTGTAGGCGAGAAAAAAAGGCGCGAGGCATCAGAAGTGGATATTCTGGTTAGGCCATGCAAACTTAAAATAATGCCTGGCTATGTTTTCAGGCAGAATAGCCCTGCAGTTGTTGGAGTGGATATTCTTGAGGGCAAAATAAAAACCAATATGCAGCTGATGAAAGATGTTATTCATATCACAACAATAAAAAGCATTCAGTCTGAAAAAAAGAGTGTTAAAGAAGCTGAAAAAGGGAAGCAAGTTGCTATATCTTTGGATAAGGTTACTGTAGGAAGGCAAATAAATGAAGGTGATATACTCTATTCTGTAATTCCAGAAAATGATTTCAAAAAGCTAAAAGAGCTGAAAAAACATCTGACAGAAGGGGAAATAACTCTCTTAAAAGAGATTGCAGTAATGATGAGAAAGGAAAAAGAATCATGGGGACTATAACTTTTAGTTATATTTATATATCTCTTAGTTAAATTTCTTGTATGGAATTAACTATTGAAGAGTTATTAACAAAAAAAGGGCTAAAGAGAATAAACTATCTGAATGAAGTAGTTAATTCAGAATCTTTCTTAGTTAATTCTGCCATAAGTAAGCATAAAGATTTTATTGTATACCCAATAATTCATAAAAAGATGAACTTAACTCATGATTTACTTAATCTTTATGGCATACATTGGTCTTATGAAGTATTAACATCTGACTGGAATTCAATAAAAAAAGTTGATGGCGATACAGAACTTATTCTTTCAGGAAACCCAGAAGCAAAAATGAAGAAAGGAGCATTTTATGCATTTACCCAAAAGATGGTCCACAACACAAAAATTTATTGAATATTTAAACCAGATACAGAAGGATGGGAATATTATCAGAATGTATTAATCCCTTTGTTAAACAAAGATATGGAATTATACAAGTGTAAAAAAAAGAGAATTTTGGGCTCTTAATTTTTATCAAAAGATATAAATAAACTATTTAATTTGGTTATATTATGTTAAAGCTTAAAATATTAAACAGGAAGAAGATAAAGGAAATACTTGCATTGATAAAAAAACAATGGGGGGCTGATTTCAGCACAGAGCTTGTTTTTCTTATGAACAACGAGGATAAGTTATTTCTTGTCAATAAAGAAGTGTTTAATTTAAATCTTGAAAAATTAAGGATTAATTCAATCGGCCTTTACTTCGGAGAGATTAAGAGCAATGAGCTAAGATTAAGCATAGAGGGCTCTCAGATGATTGGCAATAAGGCCAAAAAGAATTTTGTTGAGCTAAACAAGAAGCAGGCCATGGACTGGCTCAAGGGCCAGGATATTGATGCAGAGGGTGATTACAGGGGCTTTGTAATACTGAAGCATGAGAATGATTTTCTAGGCACAGGCAAGTATAAGGATGGAAAAGTGTTTAATTATGTTCCAAAGGCCCGCAGGTTTAAGTACAAC
The DNA here is from genome assembly GCA_964389855.1 of uncultured Methanosarcinales archaeon. Classification (GTDB taxonomy): domain Archaea; phylum Nanobdellota; class Nanobdellia; order Woesearchaeales; family CG1-02-33-12; genus CG1-02-33-12. The sequence goes on along the minus strand of CAYMFI010000004.1, from coordinate 9,324 downwards.
CTTGAAACAGAGTAACTATGATATTAATGTTACTTATTAGTAGTAAAAAATAGAAAGATTTATAAAGAATAGAATTATAATATCCTACATGGGAAAGAAAAATAAGAAAAAAACATCTAGCCAGATAGTGTTAGATAATATCCTACAGTCTGAGGAAAATGTAAAAAAGAATATTAATATTAATTTAGGAAAGTCCTTTAAAAATATTAATAGTGATATTGAATATTTAATAAAAGAGATATATGATAATACCTCTGGATTGATTTTAAATAAAGGTAAAAATTTTAAATCTCTTGATGATCAAACAAAGACTGAAATAAGAAACAAAATAGAAAAATTACCAATTAAAAATCAAATCAATAAAATAACAAAAGAATATGAAGAAATATCAATATACAATAAAAGGAATCTTATTAATTTTTTAGATGAAGTAGTAAACCCTGTTATGCTAAACAGACATATATTAGGCACTGAAACTTCTTTTAATATAATTTACTATAAATATGGAATAAAACAACTTCCATTAGAAATAATACTTGATGAAGAAAAAAAAGAGGATATGAATAGTCTGACAGACTGGAAATTTACATTAAATGAAATTTTGAAGGCAGAAGGAGTATTTGAAAGATTTAAAGAGCTTACCCTTGAGGAAATAAGAAAATATTTTGACATTGATATCAAACAGTCATATATTTATGAAAAAGTTATCTACAAAAAAGGATTTGAAATAGAAAAGGGTAAAAATAACAAGCCAAGAAATGGTCCCCCTTATATTGATTCAGTTAATGCAAGAGTAAAAATATCAAAACGTTTGAGCAAGAAAATTTTGGATGCAATAATTGGAATTGATCCTATTCCTCTTAATATTTATGAAAAGGCTCTTTATAAGTGTGCTGATAAAAAATATCACCAAAATCCAGAACAAATGAGTGATAGGCAGTTTAATAAGCTTGTAGAAAAAATACATGATTATTTATGTGATATTAAAACAGGAAAAAAAGACGAGAATTTGTTTGATGAAAGAATCCCTAAATATATAGATGATATGCTTGGAACAAACAGAAGGGAAGATTATATTCATGAAGGAATAGGAAGTGTTGTTGAAGGACATAAGGTTTATGGGATTTCAAAATCAATATTGGGTTCAGATATGTATGGAGCAAGGATTGTTTTTAAAGATGAGGATTCTATTGATAAATTTATCAGGGGAGTTGCAAGTTATTTTGAGGAAGAGGACTATACAAGCCATTTTACACACAATCCTAAACGTAAAAAAAATGAAACAAATAATGGAATTGTTGATATAAAAGACTACAGAGAACATGCAAAAGCAAATAAATATAGGGGAGTGCATGTTAAGATTAGACATAATAGTACCCTGATAGAACTTCAATTAAGGACAAAAAAAGATGATGAAATAGCTGAAAAAAGAGAAGCAAACCACAAAAAGTACAAGTTTCTCCAAAGATTAAGAAGAGAAGTAAGGTTATATGAAAATCCTATTGACCAAAAGCTTTTCTATGCTGTTGATTATTTGTTTAGTGGATTAAGGTAAATTAATCAGAATAATAAAAAGATTAAATTTTTAATTGTTAAATTATATCTTCTATGGGTGTTTTTGGCTTTTTGGCTGGTTTTATCTCCTTTTTAATCTCTTTTGTGAGGTCAACTCCTAACTCCTGCAATGACTTTACATGCATCTGCATAAGCTGCTCAACAATACTTAACATTCTGGCCAATTCCTGTCTTTCCTTTGCTAATGTTGTTAATGCGCCTTTATGAAAGCTTATTATCTCCTCTTTGCTTGCTTTTTTTTCCATAACTATCACCAATAGCCAGTTTTGATTACTTATATTTATTCTTTTGGGATTTTAATCAAAAAAGACATATTTTTAAACTCTATAAATTTTTGATAAAAACATGGAAATGCAGGGGATAGTTAAAAATGGAAACTTGATTAGCCAAGGTGAATGGTTTGGTGGGAATAGAACTAAAAGATATGAATCTTGGTATTCTAAATTTCAATAATTTATTCAAAACTTTTGGAATTAATCGACTAAACCAACCATTCTATCATACTTTGGTTCTTTTATTATTGTAGAAGTTTCATATTCTTTGATTATAGAAGGGAATTTTGATCTTATTTCTTTTAAGATTTCATGAAAATGTCCCGGGTCCCTTGCAGCTATTGTTATTAGATAATCCCGTCTTCCTGATAAAGAAGCAATATAAATTACGTTTTTGTGTTGTTTTAAAAAACCAATAAATTTTCCTTCAATTTCTTCATCAAGATTTTGTAGTTCAAAGTTTACATAATTTATTGTTGGGAAACCCATCTTTGGCGGGTTTAGGATTGGAATTATAAAAGAAATAACATTTTCTTTCAACATTTTTTTGATTCTATAATTGATGCTGTCTCTTTGTAAGCCTGTTTTTTTAGCTATTTTGCTTATTGGCATTCTACCATCCTCATACAATGCTTCAAGAATTTTTTTATCTTTTTTATCTAATTTTACTTTTTTTCCATAGACTATATCCATTGCCATAATAAATACTTAATATAAGTATATATTATATAAATCTTTCGTTTTTTAAGTAAAATATTCTAAAAATTTATTTAAATAACTCTTTCTTACTACTTACTAATAAATAAGTAATTTAAGAAAATTTAAAGGAGGTAAAAAATGGATAAATTAGTAAGAGATGAATATAAGGGTCACGAATGTACTTCATGCGGTTATAGAAAACAATTAAATTTTACTGATGATTTTGCAGAATTAATATTCTTACAGTATCAATTAGCTTTGAAAAATTTTTATCCAAATAGAGAGAAAGCAGCAAAATTTAAATTAGCTAGATTTGATTGCCCTAAATGTGGCGGAAAAGAGACTTTTTACAGTTCTTCATTAGAGAGGGAGGTATCTAAGTTAGATAAACAAGGTTGGGAATAGTTAATCTCAGCATGTGCAAGGTTATATATGTAAAAAGTGTTGCTAGAAAGCTATAGAAAGCTAAAATATTATTTTTTCAAATGTGCCGCTGAACAATTATATACAACAATAAATATAGTCAAAAAAAGACATATTTTTAAACTCTATAAATTTTTGATAAAAACATGGAAATGCAAGGCATAATTAAAAATAAAAAACTCATTAGTCAAGATGAATGGAATAAATACATCAATGGCCTGAAAACAAACAAACCAGAAACCAATAAAGAAAGATGCAGGGAATTAGTTAAAGAAAGCCTTTTCAACGCAGTTAAAAAAAGAACCATTGATTTAAAGAAATTTGGAATTCTTTTTTCTGGAGGCATAGACTCCTCAATAATCGCATTGATATGCAAAAAACTAAATCTTAACTTCACTTGTTATTCAATTGGCCTGGAAAACTCCAAAGACCTTGAGTGGGCAGAAAGAACAGCTTTGGCTCTTAACCTAAAGCTAAAAACACTAACCCTTGAATTGGATAAAGCAGAAAAAATAATAAAAAAAGTTATTAAGATACTAAAACAGGCAGATATTGTAAATGTTGGAGTCGGCTCTGTGCTTTATGCAGGAATAAAGCTTGCAAAAGAAGATTCTGTAAATTGTTTAATTACTGGAATGGGCTCTGATGAGATGTTTGCAGGATACAGCAGGTTTGAAAATACAAAAGATGTAAATAAAGAATGCTGGTCAAGCCTTCATAACCTTTTCAAGGATTTAAAAAGAGATTTTATAATATCAAAAAACCAAAAAACAAAATTAATAACCCCTTTTCTTGATGAGGCAGTCATAAAGTCAGCAATGAACCTTCCTTCAACATACAAAATAAAAAAGGGAATAAGAAAATATCTGCTGCGTGAAATTGCAGTTGATTTAGGGCTGTCGAGGGAGTTTGCATTCAGGAATAAAACAGCTGCACAGTATGGCTCTGGAATTGACAAGGCAATATTGAAATTAGCAAAAAAGAATGGCTTCAAATACAAAAAAGATTACCTTAAAAGTTTATCTTAAATGAATCTCGACAATATCCTCATCTAAAAGATTATGCTTCAGCCTTAGCATCTGCCCGCCAAACTTTGCAGATTTTCCCCAGACACGCGCAAACTTGAACTTTGTGACAAAATCCTTATGGAGCTTATTGCAAACATCCTCTATTGTACAATTCCTATTTATTACTAATGGAACATCCAAATCTGCTTTTTTTCCAACTTCTTTGAGGTAGATACTTATTAATTCAAGCCCCCTGTATATATTTTCCTTTAATTCATCTATGTTAGAAGGATTGTTTGCGCATATCAAGACAGCATCAGGGAATTTTCTTTTTGCATCCTCTATTTGCTCAGTAGTTGCAAGGTCAATCTTATTTATAACAATAATTGCATTGACATACTTTTTGTTGCTTTCTATACAATCAATAAGCTGGTCTGCATTTATCTGCGTCCTGATAAGAACCTCTGCATTGGATATTGAAAATTCTTTCATTATATCTTTTATTGTTTCATCATCCAGATCAGGCAGTTGAACAGTTTTTCCTATCCTAATTCCTCCCCTGGATTTCTTTTTTATCCTGATATCAGGCTTTTTCTGGTTCATCCTTATCCCTGTTTCATAAACCTCATTGCATAGCACTTTATATTCATTAAGCCTGTTTATGTCAAGAAGAACAAGCACCAAATCGCAGTTGCGCATGACTGCAAGCACTTCTTTTCCACGGCCTCTCCCAGATGCTGCCCCAGATACAACTCCAGGAACATCAAGAATCTGTATCTTCGCATGTTTGTAGTCCATTGTTCCAGGAATAACACTTAAGGTTGTGAAATCATAGCTTCCAACCGGAGAATTAGCATTTGTAATCTTATTTAATAAAGTAGATTTTCCAACTGATGGGAATCCAAGAATAATAACTGTCCCATCACCTGTTTTTCTTACAGAATAGCCCTCTTTTTTTCCTTTTGATTCTGAGCGTGCAAGCTCTTTTTTCTTTAAATTAGCTATCTTTGCCTTTACAAGACCGATGTGATGCTGGGTTCTTTTGTTGTATTTTGTGGTTGAAAGCTCGTGCTCAAACTCCCTGATTTTATCATAATTAGTCTTTTTTTCAGGCTGTTTCTCAAGCCTTTTATCTAGCTTAACACTCTTTGATTTTTTCCTTTGAACCATTTTCAATAAAAAGGTAAACTCTCTTTATATTCTTTTCTACATTAACCTTTTTTATAATATAAAAATTCAAAAGTTATAAATACATGCAATAATTTATTAAAATATGCCACAGTTTATTGTTGTTTCAGGTGGAGTAATTTCTGGAGTAGGCAAAGGTGTCACAGTTGCTTCTATTGGTAAGATTCTTCAGGAATATGGGTTTAGTGTTACTGCCATAAAAATAGACCCTTATATAAATTATGATGCAGGCACATTAAGGCCGACAGAACACGGTGAGGTCTGGGTTACATATGATGGTGGTGAGATAGACCAGGACCTTGGGAATTATGAGCGTTTTCTTAATATGGATATACCAAAGAAAAACAACCTAACAACAGGGCAGATTTATAAGAAAATTATAGATGATGAAAGAGCAGGAAAGTATCTTGGAAAAACAGTCCAGTTCATACCCCACATACCTGATGAGATAAAAAGAAGGATAAAAGATGCTTCAGATGGTTATGATTTCTGCATAATTGAGGTTGGGGGAACAATAGGCGATTATGAGAATATCCCATTCCTTTTTGCAATGAAAAGCATTGAAAGGGATATAGGTAAAGAAAATATGATATACATTCTGGTTACATATCTTCCTATTCCTTCACACATTGATGAGATGAAAACAAAGCCTACTCAGCAGGCAATAAGAATGCTTGGTGAGAACGGAATTTTTGCTGATTTCATAATATGCCGCGCCAAAAAAGAGCTTGACAACGTAAGAAAAAAAAAGATAGAGATATATGCAAACATAAGATCAGACCATATAATTTCTGAACCGGATATTGACACAATTTACAGGATACCACTTGACCTTGAGAAAGATAAAATGGGCATGAAAATACTTAATGAATTTAAGATTATACCAAGGAAAAACCCTGACTGGACAGAATGGAAAAATCTTGTTAATAATGTTACAAACAGTGGAAAAGATGTAACAATAGCGATGGTATGCAAGTACATTAACATAGGGGATTATGGGTTAAAGGACTCATATGTTTCTGTGAATCAGGCTCTTCAGCATGCTGGCGCTAACCTTGGTTTTAGTGTAAAAATAAAATGGATTGATTCAAAAAAATTTGAGGAAGATGAAAACGCCTTGAATGAGCTAAAAAATTATGATGGCATAATAGTGCCTGGAGGTTTTGGTGCTTCTGGTGTTGAAGGAAAAATAAAAGCAATAGGATTTGCAAGAAAAAACAATATACCTTTTTTGGGCTTATGCTATGGGATGCAGCTTGCGATTGTTGAATTTGCAAGAAATGTCTGCAATATGAAAGATGCAAACACCACAGAAGTTGATGAAAAGACAGAATACCCTGTAATAAAAATATTGGAATCACAGAAAGACCTAATAAAAGACCAAAAATACGGAGGAACTATGCGCCTTGGTGCGTATGCAGCAATTCTTGATGAAAACTCAATAGTTTTTGAATTATACAGAAAATTAGGAAGGCTAGAAACAGATGCAGAACGCATAAAAGAGATAAAAAAAGAAAGCAACCAGCTTTTTCGGCTTGGGGTTTTAAATGAAAATAACAAGGTTATAATCGAAAGGCACAGACACAGATATGAGGTTAACCCTGATTTTACAAAACAGATTCAGGATAAAGGCCTTATATTTTCAGGTTATCACCTAAGAACAGACGGCACAAAACTTATGGAATTTATAGAATTGCCAAACCATAAATTTTTTATAGCAACACAATCACATCCAGAATTCAAATCTTCATTAAACAAGCCTTCTCCCTTATTTTTTGGATTTGTCAAATCATGCATTAAATAGTCCTGTAAAAACAAAGCTTTTTAAATGAATTCTACCTCATAGTTTCTATGGACCCTATAAATAATGTATCTGTTGTGGGTGAATCAATAAGCCATTTACCTAACCTTTTATCAGGCATTTTCACTAAACTGGTTGTTGCAGTAATAATAGTGCTGATTGGCCTTGTTGCTGGAAAACTATTAGGAAAACTTATTCATAAATTGCTTCATGAGATTGAACTCAATAATCTTATAAAAAAATCAGCGGGAATAAAGATTTCTATGGAGGAAATAATATCTTCTTTTGTTACTTATTTCATTTATTTTATATTTATTGTAATGGCCTTAAATCAGCTTGGCCTTACAACTGTTGTTCTCCATATGATATCAGGAGCAATATTAATCATAATAATAATATCAATAATGCTTTCAATAAAAGATTTTATGCCAAACATGTTTGCAGGACTTTTTATACACAAAAAAAAGTTTATTAAGGAAGGGGATATCATTGAGGTAGACAATACCAAAGGGAAAATTGCTCATATAAACCTTGTTGAAACAACAATAGAGACAAAACAAGGAGATATAGTTTATGTTCCAAATTCTTTATTAACAAAGAAAACAATTATTAAAGTCAAAAAGAAAAAGATTAGTTAGTCTCAATTGTTTCTAATAAAGACGCAATATTTAATATTTGCACCCTTGTGTAAGACTGCATGTTTGGGTCGTCTGCTATCTCGTCAAGCTCATTTAAAACTTTATTAATCCTTATTGACAATTCTGAATCATCTTCTAAAATACTAATCATATCGCTTATTTTGCTTTTTATGTTCTTAGGAACTGCTAAATCAATACTTAACTCTGAAAGAGCATCAATAATATCCTTTAATTTTTCTTCTGTCATTTTTTGGATTACTATTCTTTTATTTCTTCAAGAACCTCTTTTTGAATCTTGTTTGCTTTTTCTTTGATTTTTTCTTCTTGTTTTTCAAGCATTTTGATCCTTAACTCAAATGTTTCCTTTTTTGATTTCAGGTCTTTTTCCAAGTTAAGTTTTTTTGAAGAAACCATTATATTACCTATTATCTTATACACTTTTTCAGAATTCTTTAGCTCTTTTAATGCTGACTCTATTTCTGTTAACTGTGTCTGGAAACTTTGTTTTTGCATTAAAAACTGCTGCATGCTTTGTTCAATTAACTGAAGTTGCTGGATTTTTTGCTCAGTTTCCTTTGAAACATTCATTTTTTTAACCCTTCTATCTTTTCATAAACAGTAAGCAATTTTGTGATTGAATTAGTTGTTGCTCTCAATGCAACAGAATCATTTGCTTTAATATCAAATTCAACATAATCTTTACTTTTTTTAATAGTGTAATTTGACCTGTCAGTTTTTAAATTTTTTGATTCTGAGCTAAAACATTTGTAAATAAAAGAGGGATTCTTATAAATCCTTATCTTAGCTGAATAAATCATCTGGCTTTGACCTTTGTTACTGTTGTCCTTGGCTTAAAGAGGACTCTTGAGCCGCAGTAAGGGCACCTGACTTTCTTTCTTAAATAATCAAGGGATACTTTTTTATTGCAGTCAAAACATTTGTATTCCACCATTTAGACCACCTTCTTATCTGTTTTTGCAATTGTATACGCCTTTCCTGTAAATTTAGCATTGCATTTCTTGCAGGACCATATACCTGCAGTTATCCTTTTGACCTGCATACTGTTGCAATAAGGGCACTTGTGCTTTTTTCTCTGCTCTTTTTCAACCTTAGCAAGTTTCAGCTTGACTGTTCTTCCATACCTTGGTCCAAATCTTTTAATGGACCCTAAACCCTTAATTTTTGCCATCTTATTATCCTCATATTACTATAAACTGGGGCTGCCCGGACTTTCATCAACTGTTGCGAATTCGGGGAGTGTTAATATTAACTTAATACTTTCCATTTTTTGCGAGCATTAGCGAGCAGGTGGGACTTCAATTGCAAAGCAATTGAATGTCGCTCTTGCGTGCCAGCTGAGCAAGCAGCTGTTTTGAACCGGGGTCGTCTGGTTTCTTGTGTTTTAACAACCCAAACCAGAAAGGATAAACCAAGCTACCCCACAGCCCCAACTGATAGACAGAGGAAAAATGGACCATATTTAAATCTTTTGTTTTAAAACCTATTTTACCAAAATTTTATATATTGCCTCTAATTCTTTGTAGATATGGCCCTAACTGAAAAAGAAAGGTATGAACTAAAGAAATTTATTAAGAAGCTTGAACTATTTAAAAGGCCGCACACAGAGCTTGTTACTGTTTATATTCCTGCCGGCTATGACATAAACAAGATAATAAACCATTTAAAGCAGGAGCAGGGAACTGCAACCAATATAAAATCAG
>CAYMFI010000003.1:0-15347 GCA_964389855.1 uncultured Methanosarcinales archaeon | reverse complement strand
TGCGGAGCCCATATGGCTGAGCTAAGAAGGACAAAAGCAGGACCTTTTGATGAAAATACATTAGTTACCTTACAGGATTTAACAGACGCTTTTTATTATTATGAACAGGGAAATGAAAAATACCTGCGTTATTGCATACAGCCAATTGAAAATGCTGTTAAGCATCTTCCAAAAATTTATGTATTAGACAGTGCTGTTGACAGCTTGTGCCATGGCGCCAATCTTAATGTGCCTGGAATCTCAAAGCTTGATTCGGGCATAACTAATGAAGATATTGTTGCTGTAATGACGTTAAAAGAAGAGCTTATATGCTATGGGATAGCAAAGCTTGATTCAGAGGAGATGCTTGGTGAAAGGGGCCTTGCAGTAAAAACAGAAAAGGTTTTCATGCTGCCTGGAACTTATCCAAAGGTTGAGAAGTAGGAAAACTAATTTTTCTTGTTCAGATTCTTAAACACTTTTTAGTAGTAACAATAGAAAGATTTAAATATAATATGTTTTAATCAATTTATTGATAAAATGAGTGCTTTAGATGCTATGCGAAAGTTGAAAGTAGGATATTTGGGAATTAAAGTGCCTGATGAGCTAACCAAAATAGCTATCAAATTTGTTTATACGCCAGAGGGATGTTACTAAAGGTAAAAATGACTGAATATAAGGTTTCATACAAAAATTCTATACAGGAGAGTACAGATTTATTTAATCCAATCATTATTCCAAATCGTTACTGGAACGTTAGTTTTTTACAGAGAGCATTCATTTTTCTTCAAAAATGGAATGGTTCTAATGTTGATGGTGAGGTTAAGGCTTATACTGTTACTGGATATTTTTTGAATTATAATGATAAATCCCAGGATATAAGCGGTATCAAATTCACAGAGAGGAAATTCTTAACCCAATCGAATCAAGAAAAAATTCAAAAAAAACTAGGAAACGGAAAATCCTTAGAATTGATAGTTGAATTAAACAATAATTATGAAGTAGATGTTTCAAAATTGATTAATAATAATTATGACATTAAACCTAAAAATGATATTCTCACTTTAGAGGGATTTTTATATAATTCAGAAAAATTAGCTTTTTATAAATTAAAAAAAAAGAATTATGATGCTACGCTTAATAACCTTAAAAAAGATAATTTTACTCAGGATGAATTAGTAGAGTCTTTATGTGGATTATCTTCAAAGAATTAGGAAAGTTTAATATATAATTCATTATTAATAACTATATGCTTAAATTTAAGATAATAAAAAAAGATTTTTTAATTGCGTTATTAATAGCTTTTATAATTGTTCTCTGCTCTTTTAACTTTTTTCTTTATTCAACATGCTTTCATGGCTCGCTTATAAAGAAATATTCAGATAATCCTAATTATTTGGAGATTGATAGGGGTGTAACAAAATATATAACTGGCTTTAGTTCAGAATTAAATGTTGATTTTGATGAGAATGAAAAATCACACATGGCTGATGTTAAAAGGTTGATTATGATTGAAGAGTTTCTTTTTATTGCTTTGTTAATTTGGTTTTTTATGTTGGTTTATAAGAGGAAAATACATCTTAATCACTTAAAAAAAGCATCAATAATCATAATAATTATTGCATTGTTATCTTTTATTGCTTCACTGCTTTTTGAAAAGTTTTTTGAACTGTTTCACTTGATTCTTTTTCCGCAGGGCAACTGGCAGTTTAATGCAAGCTCATTGATGATCCAAACCTACCAGTAATCTTTTTTCCAGGGTTTTTTTGTAAGAGCTATTATAATTGCATTTATTTTTTCATTATTGCTTGTTCTTTTAATAAAGATTATAGAAAAAATTAATCATCCACAGTAAACAGTTTAGAGTCATGAACATCAAACAACTTTATTCTTGCGCCTGCATCCAGCCAGCCATGGGCGTAGCTTAGGGCCGCGAAAGCATTCACGTAATCATCTTTTTCCCTGAAGTATTTGGCATCTTTGTAGTAACGCTGGGCCATGTCAAGGAAATCAGCTGCAAACTCTTTCTTTGAATTGTCTTTTGTTATGTTTGTCTTGGCCTTTTTTAAGGCTTGGCCTGTAATATCAAAGTACTTATTTAGCTTTTCATCTGTTATTTCTCTCATAAAATATAAGAAACTTTATTTGTTTTTATAGTTTTGGATTTAGAAATTATTGATTTGTAACTATTCTAGAAAAGCAACAAAAACAAAAAGTTTATATAAAATCTTAAAATTATTTTAATACTATGGATGAAAATAATTCAGAACTACTCAAATTATTGAATTATAAAAAAGATTTTAGATATGATGGGAATAAGATAACCCTAACGATAAAACAACCAATAGAGAAAGCAGGAGAAAAGAAAGGAAATCGTTTGATTGATGTTATAAGATATAAAAATAATTTAGCATATATACAAGAACCAATCAGACCTTTTTATAGGTTTAAACCTATCTTTGCGATGTGTGATAAAGAAACTTCTCATAAAAACCTTGAAATTGTTGTTAATGCATTAAAAGAGGTATTAAGTTCTATAAATATGAAAAAAATTCTACCTGTATATAATCTGAGTTATTGGAATAAAGGAGATAAACCTCATCAAAGTATAGATTGGTATATTGATAAAGCATTTAATCCAAAAAGAAAAGATTATGACATAAATAGAAAAGGTCAATGTAACTTGGATGTTTTTTGGCAGGATTTAAAAAATGATCCTATAGAAAATGAAAAACCACATTATGATGTAATAATTTTATCTGATTTTGATTTATATAGCCCTCGCTATAATTACAATTTCATGATTGGTGAGGGTTTAGAACAAGGTACTATTCTAAGCATAATGAGGTACAAAGATGATAAAAAAGAGGTAATAAAACAGGCTGCTTTACATGAATTTGGTCATACATTTGCAAACTTGGATCATTGTGGATTTGTTATGGATGAAAAGGATGGAGAATGCACAATGAAATTCCCTAATAAAATACCAACGGATTTAAAAATTCAGGCTGAGTATAGAATCAAGGAAAATATTCTTTTTTGTAATGAACATCAATTAAAAAAATATGAATTAAAAGAGTTATTTAAAAAAAAACATTTAACTTATTTTCCTGAAATTGAAGAAGCCAAAAATGAATTATACTCGTTAAATCCTACTTTATTAAAAATTTTGGATTCTGGGAAATTAGCTTTGTTAGAAACAAAAATTATATTAGAATAAAGATAGTTATATCAATTCTTTTTATTTGATCATAAACTTTTATGTTTATTTCGGAAATATTACAAAAATAACGGAAATTTCCCTCTTTTTTCTCGAAAGCTCTTATTAAAAAGAACTTATTATATCTTGAGTGAAAATGAAACAAGAAGATCAGCTGTATATTGCAAGTATAAGAAAATATGATTATTGTTATAATTCTTTTTCTATTATGAAAGATGTTACTAAAATACTAAAGAATAACCCAAGCCTGAATGTAGGGGGATTAATAGATTATTTATTAGAAGACGATGAATTCAGCGAAGATGAAAAGGAAATAAAAAATCAATTAGATGAACTAATCAGGATAGGAAGAAAAGGATATGAGTTTGTTGAGGTTGGATTTAGAAATAATAAAGGAGAAGATAAGTTCATTGAAGCATATTATAATAAAGATATGATTAGGACTAGAGGAATATCTAATACCCCTATGATAAAAGAAGAAATTAAAAAAGCAAAGCATTATTTTGAAGATAAAACTTTTGATGGGATAAATTATAAAGGACTTAGCTTAGAATTAAAAATGAGACACATTGATTAGATTAGATTAAGTTATAGTAAGGATTAAGATTTCTAAAAAATGAATAATCTCCGCGTTATTCTTAAGAATTAACATTAAGTTCGGAAAAATACCTCTTTTTTCTCGGAAATGCTTATTAAAAACAAATGCTAATCTTATCTCAAGATGGGATTAAAAAGAACAGCTGGAATTTTATTTTTGACAGGAGCAATTGCAGTAACAAGCTGTCTTAGTGTCGGATGTGAAAAAAAAGATAAAATAAAACCTGTTGTGCAGGAAAAAATGATTGTGGTTACTGAAAGACAAGAGCAGCCAATGTATGGCATTGCCGGAAAAAATATTGACGAGCTTTTTGGATATACAAAAGGGATTATTAGCGAAAACCCTGGAGAATTCAAAGACTACATTTTGGATATAAGCAAAGTTGGTATTGAAAACAGCTATGAAAAAGAAATAGCAGATATGTTTAGTGATGAGCTTCTTGAGAAAAGAATAAGCGAGATGACTAATGAAAGAAAGCTTAGAATAATAAAACCATTAATAACTGAAAAAATTGATGATACATACAATAAAATTATAGATTTTGCTGAAGAACAAAAGCCAAGAGTTAAAGAATTCTACAAAAATCTGGAAAAGAAGGTCGATGATTATATAAATGAAGGTGAGCGTTAAATGGGTCTTATCAGGTTCGGATTTAAATTATTGAAGTATTTTGCAATATTCTCAATTGGTTACTATATGGGAGGAGGATGTGAGAGCACAACAATAAATCAGGAAATAAAAAAAGAGACTAGTTACACAAAACCTGCTTATTATCAAACTGTAGATAAAAAAGTTATGAAAGATTTTACTCAGCTTGATGGGCTTGAAAAAAGCCTAACCTTGTATTATCCAAAAGATAAAAAATAATAAAACTATAAAGGTGAAAAAAATGGATGGGGATTTAATAAAAAAAATTAAAGCAAATAATATCAATAATTTAAATAATAGTAAATATTCAATAATGAAAAAACTTGAAAAAAATGGGGTTTTGGAAAAGAAATATAACATAAAGCGATATCATCCTGAAGAAAATTCAATTGTAGATACTCTAAAACACCAAAGGGGGCTTTCTGAAGAAGATAATTACATTGGATTAGAAAAAAACGTTAAAGAGATAGCTAAATTAAACAGTGATATGAACAGAAAACTTCTTGCCAACAAATCGTTACCAATTAAACTTTGGGTATACTCCTCAGATTTTATTAAAACAAAAATACTCGGAAAAGAAGCATATTCAATAGAGGATATATTTGACAGGCAGATACTCAACATAAAAGGATTGGATTCCAACTTAACAAATGTTATTTTTAATTCGAGGAAGGAATTAAATAAATTAATAGTTTATAGGGATGAAATAACTAAAGAATGGGACGAGAATATGGGGAAATATAAGAAGTTAGACAAAGATGGACAAATAAAACATCAATTGTATTTAGAAGCAGACAAAGAATTTAAATCAACAGAAAAAGGTGATAAAAACTATTTTATCCTTAAGAGAGCATGTACAAACCTAAGAAGAGATTTGGATGAGATCTCACACCAAAAGTACCTTTCTGCTAATAAAATAAAAGACAGAGAGAAGGAAGAGAATGTTCTTGGAGACCTTGAAGAAATGCTTACTACAGGAATAAAGGTTTGTGAAACCATCAGTGATAAAACAAGCGGAATATTGCGTTATGTTATAAATACAAAAAAGCAATGGGATACTCTTGTTTCTCAAGGCAGGATTGTTGAAGCATTGTATAAATCTGTGGCTATGCTTGGTGAATACTCCAATAACCTGCATGAAAAGTTAAATGAAGGCATAAAAAAAATGGGAGGTATTGCAGGCAATCCAAATATCCTCAATAGCTATTATTTAAGGACTCATAGGGGAATTAAACAGATAGCATATAATATCTCATCAAGTCATCTTGATAAAGTTGGAAACTTGGAGAACCAGATGGAGGATTACCTTAATAGCAGAGAGGATACGAACTAAAAGATTCTTTATTATTTATTTTTAATATTTTATATAATAACCAAATATTTTCCGGTTTACTTCTAAAGATTCACGTTTTGTCCGAAAAAATGCCTCTTTTTTCTCGGAAATGCATATAAAAAAGAAACTCTTCTTAATAATTAAAAAATTAAAATTTTTTGGAGGCAAAAAATGGCAGAAGAAAATGAAACATATGTTGCAAGTGTAAGAAGTGCTATGAACCAGAGTGTGGACCCTCTTACAAAAGAGGTCACTGAAAAGTTGATTGAAGAACCAAACTTAACTATTGGTAGACTTATAGATTACTTAACAAAAGATGATGGTTTTAATGATGAAGAAAAGGAAGTGATGAAAGGAGTAAAAAAAGAAATGGATGATTCAATGGCAGCTCCTGAGCGTCTGTCTATAAAGGTATTAAATGAAGGAAGAGATGGATATAAATCTTTCCCAAATCAAAGTGGAGGAATGACCCAAATAATAAAAAAAACAGATATAGCAAAAAATTATTTTGAATCAGGAACGATTGAAGAGACACCATATAATGGGTTAGATTTAGAAGTACATTTTATGAGAAAAGGTGGATTTGGATTAGACTACATTCTTTCAAAATAAGATGAAACTACCCAAATCTAGCTTTAGTAGCATTGCTGAAGAAGCTAAACTTTGCCTTATTTTAAATAATAGACTCTATACAGCTGAAGCAAGAGAAGAAAAAGGCAATAATTTTTTTTATTTTGCTAATAAAAAGTATTTATTGCAAGAATCAGAGAGTGTTAGATGTATTGAAAGAATATACTTAGAAAATAATGAAATTGAATTTAAGTCAATTATTAATAACATATCAAAAAAAAGTTTAAAAGAAGATAATAACTTATTAAAAAAGGATATATTTGAATTACAAAAAAAATATGAGCTCCTTGATTTTATAGTTAACAAAGTTTTTCCTCGCTATTTTAAAAACAAGAATAATATAAAATTAAAATCTAAAAACCCAAAACCAAATCAAAAACTAGAAGAAATTTTAAAACCAAAAATTAATAAACAGAGGTCTGAGAATCTTAAAGACGGCTTTGAATGCCTCTTAAATCGGGATTATTCTATACTTGAAAGGAATGTAATAAAAAATGTTAATCTGCTTATATTTAATAGTAGCATTTATATTACAAAAAAAATTCCAGAAAAAATTTATAAAACAATAAGAAACAGATTTAGAATTAATAATACAAGTTACTCATATAAATTTACTGGTTATTTAGAAAGTTTAGAGAAAGAATATCTTAAAAATTTATCAGATGAAATAACAAAATTTTCCAATCATAATGGAAATCTTTTAAATGAAAAAATAAATTTGTTAAACAAAAAAAATAATTTTTCTGAGATAGTAAAAAAACAAATATACCAAGAAGGACCTACTGGTTTTATTAAAAAAGGGCAAGACTACTATATTTTCCTTGAGCAAGAACCATTTGCTCTTAAATCAATTGATCAGTCTGATTATTATGTGTTTGAAAAATGTAAGATAGGTGTTAAACTAAAATTAAATAATCATAAAATGGAACTTGGGTCACCTGTTGTAATTGATAAATATTCTCATCCCTTGCTTTCTGGCTTTGATATGCCAGAACAGTATATTTGTACTGGAAACGGCATAAGTAGCAATATGATGAATGATTTTAATGAAAAAAAAGATGATGTTGGAAAAGCGCTCTACCTTCTTAAAATAGGAGAATTTGCCTTAAGGAATGGGTATTGTTCTGGAATGACTCCCCACCACCATCTAAACAGAAACACCTTTTGCAATAATCTTACAACTCTCCAAGAAATAAACAAAAGAGGGATTGTTGTTGAAAAACAGGGATAATATGAAAAGATTAGAATATATACTTGAAAATAATTCAAAAGAAAAAACAGATGAATTGTTTAGTGAGTTAAGGATTACTGATTATGCGTATAAAAAAATAAAAGCATATGCTTCTCTAGCCTGCATAATTGCTAATGCATCAATTGAATGTGGTGGTTATTTAGTAGCTCCTAAAGAAGACCATGATTATATTGTGAAAGATGTGTATCTGTCAAAAGATCAAAAAGTAACAGGTGTAGAATATGTTGTTGATTCAGAGCCTGATATGGATTTTCTAAAAGAAATCAAGAATGATGGATATAAAGTTTTAGGGTGGTGGCATAGTCATGGAAGTATGAATCCTTTTCACTCTGGAACCGATGATGATACTTTCAAGAGCATTTATTATAATATTTTTCCGTATAATAAAAAGGAATTAAGTAGAGAAACAATCCCCCTTTCAGGAGATTCATTTAAAATTGAGCATCAAACTGATAAAACCGGAAATAATTATATACTTTTTAAATCAAATAATTTTCTTGAAGATATAATTGAGATGAGGGTAGGTAATAATTTTAACTTAAATGATATTAAAGTTAAAGGAATTAAAATAAAAAAATTCAAAGGTATTTCATTTGCATATAGCCTAGTTGTGAATCGTTTTTATTCTGTAGCACCTTATTCTGAAGTAGCTATCAAACACCCTAAGACTAAAGAAATTAAAATTAACAAAGGGGTTAAAGTAAGTGAAATGATTTCTAATCCAAAACCATTAGATTATGAGAAAATATTAGATGAAATAAAAACAAGAATCATCTACAAAGGAAAATTTTTGGGGGAAATAACAAACAAATATGCAGAATTGGGGGTGATCTAAATTCCAGAGAGAACAGATACTCAAGAAAGAATAAATGGGTGGAATCAAAAAAAACTTGATAATTCTCTAATAACAATAGTCGGAGCTGGACCATTATCCAATTTTGTTTTATCAAATCTTGTTGGTCTGCAAGTTGGAAATATAAGAATAATTAATAATGAAGATTATACTAATAATACTAATGAATTCTTATTTTTTGATTATTATAAAAAAAAAGAAAAAGTTAGGAAGGTTAAACATCTTGAAAAAATAATTATGCAAATGAATTCTAAAATAAGAGTTGAGGGGTATTACTCTTTTCTTTTCCATGATTTAGTAGGCAAATCAAACATACTTGTTGATCTTACAAATGATTCCTGTTCAAAACTTAAAAGCATAAATATCTCAGATAAATTGAAAATACCTTTTATTACTGCTTCTACAAGCAAGAATAAAGGCAAGGTGATGGTTTACACACCTATGAGTAAGACAGAAAGAATAATTCTTTCTAAAAAGAACTATACCCAAAGCATAGATGAATATTTGCTTCCTGATTTTGAAAATTGCCAACAGGGCAATATAACAAGTGGTCTGATTGCTGGATTAGTAACAGAGGAAATAAGAAAATCAGTACTTAAATTATATGATTATGATAAATTGATGAAAAAAGCAGTAACATATAATCTTCTGTCTAATACTAGGTTTAAGGATGAATCTGAGATAACTCTCAGTATGTCTGATTATCTAAATGAAAAAAACCTGTTTAAGAATAAAAAAGTTGCAATAATTGGTGCAGGTTCAATAGGAAATTTTGTTGGACTTGGTTTGTCTCTAATGAATTTTGATAAGATATACTTAATTGACATGGATGAAATTGAGGAGAATAATAAGAATAGGCAGATTCTTTACACTCTTGGGAATTATGTTGGTGAAAAAAAGGTTGAGATATTGTCTAGATTAATGAATAAAATAAATCCAACTACTCGGTCTATAGGAATTTATGGGAAATTAGGGAATAATCTTAATAAAGAAGAAAAAAGAAAACAAGTTAAATTGATTAATGAATCAGAATTTCTTAAGCTTGATTGTGATTTGATTTTGGGTTGTCTTGATAATGTTTCTGCAAGAGCATTTGCTAATAGGCTGGCTGTAAAAAATTCTATTCCTTACATAGATGGAGGAACTAGTCCTTTCTCTGGACAGGTAAGAGTCTATAGTCCTGGAAAAACAGCATGTTTAGATTGTCAGGAGAATGTTTATTATCGAGCAATTGAAGAGCAGAATAAAGAAAAAATTTCCGATCATTGTACTGCAAATGATCACGAGCCAAGTGTTGTTATGTCAAACCAAATAATTGCTGCAGCAATTCTAGGTGAGATAAGAACAATATTTTATCCGGAAGTTTATGGACAACCAGTGATGAATGGCATGCTATACAGTTCTTTCGATAGAGATAGGCTTGTCTTGAATAAGATTAAATGTAAACCAAATAAAGATTGTTTTTGCAGTAAAAAATTTTATGATAAATAAAAATGATAAATAAAAAATTAGTAGAAATAATCAGAAGAAGAAATGAAGAAAAAAATAAAGTTAAGGATAATTATAAAAAAGAAAATTTGTTTAATGTTAAAGCAATATTTAACAAAATAAAAATAAAAAAAAGTACTTTATTAAAAGCAAACTTCTATTCTACAGTTGTCTCAGAATTATTTGATAAATCACTTGAAGCTATGGGCTATTTAGTTGCACCAAAAGGAACCAGTGAAGATGTTATTGATGATATCTATTTGTCCCATAATCAAACTGTTACATCTTCAACATGTACTGGCGATCCTTTTTTTGAGATGGATGAATTCAAAAAAATTCAGAGTAAAGGTTCCAAAATAATAGGGTGGTGGCATAGTCATGGACTTGATTATGGGCCATTTCATTCTTTAACTGATGTAGAAACTTTTAAAGGAATTTCTTATGGTGTATTTCCTAATAATAAGATTAGTATAGACAATTTTGTTGATATAGACAATTTGGAGGGAGGTTATAACTTAAATTATTCTAATAAAGATGGTAAAAATTATTTATTAATAAATCAAAATAATAACAATAGTCCTTCTTTTAGATTGTCAATAGATAAGATTAATTCAGAGATTATACCTCTTCTTAAAGACATTAAAATAGCTAAAGTTGAAAAAGCTGATCCAACAAAAATTTCTTTTGCTTATAGTATGGTAACCAACAGCAAAAATATGCAGCCTTATTTAGAAGTTTCTTATAAAGACAGTGGAGACGATAAAATAAGTTACATAAAAGGAAAAGATGTTACTCTAGAGGTTATAGATGATGAAAAGCTTCAATTTGAAGATTATAAAAAATTAGTTGATGATGTATCCAAAAGAGTCCATCATGATGGAAAATTTCCAACTAGAAAAATATCAGACCATGAATTAAGAACAATCATAAATCAAGTGGAAACAAGAGTTAATAATTTTAATATGACTGTGATTAAGCCTTCTGAAAAAGGGGAAGAAGTGAATAAAAACTTAGAAGAAATAATAACAAAAACACCTGAAGAAAAATTAAAAGATAGTGATGAAAAACAGAACGACGTATACAAAAAAGAGACTCCAATTGAACATGTAAAACAATTGCCTGCAATAATATATAATAATAAATTAAACAATTCAGCTGAAGAGAAAAAGGCTATTGAACCGCAAATAAATAAGCCTGTACATAGAATACAAGATAGTAATTTAGAAGAGATTGTAGGCAAATACAATAATCATAAGGAATTAACAAGAAAACAAATATGCAATGAATATAATATCAATAACTATACTCTTGACAAAATTCTAAAAGAAGCAGAAAACAAAGGCTATAAGGTAAATAAAAGAGTAAATAAGATTCCTGATGAGTATAAAGCAGATATTATTAATTTGTATAATAACACAAATATTAAGGTTAAGGACTTACGCAACGAATTAAATAAAAATAGGCAGGAAAATGAACCAGAGAAAAAATTCAGCACTTCTACAATTTATAGTATCCTTCATAAATATGAAAATAATGGAAATAATGTGAACTGGAGAAGAAAAAATAATAAAAAAGAGCCGCCAAATATAACCAAGTATAATCCACTCACTTACATAAGCAATACATTAAAAGATTATTCTGCAAAAACAAAAGGTTTCATAAAAAAGACAATAAAAAAATACTGGAAAGCTGGTCTTATAGGCACATTATCTCTTGCAATAGGAGTTGGTTCACTTATGTATGCTAATCATAAGCCAAACAAACAAATTAAGTATGCTGAGCCAACTAAGAAAATAGAACAGGTTATAGAAAAAGAAAATAGCATTCCTTTAGTTGTTTATAGTCCTAACAACAGAGTAAATTATGCTAAAGAGGTTATCACCAAGCATATTGAGAATAACAAAAGAGGTGTAGATAATCAAGCTAATAACACAGAGTATACAATCCAAAAAGGAGATACTTTATGGGGAATTATGGATAAAGAAACTGCAACCCCTGAATTGTGGGAATTGGTTTATGCAGCTAATGAAAGTCCAGCAACTGCCCAAAATCAAAAAAATAGGCAGCAAGAGATTAGGGAATTTGGAAAAAAATATAATATAGAATCACTAAAAAACACTGGAACTAAGGGCTCTCTAAAGCCATATGAATTAAAAGACCAGTATAAAATCAAGGACAAAACCAAAATTGAATTTAGCAAAACACTTTCTAATGATGTATCAAAATTAAATCCTCAACTACAAACAGAATTCAACAAAATTTTCTATGAATCATAGGTATTAAAAATGAGCAATGAACTAGGAAGTATAATTAAAAGACTAAAAATAAAGAGAAATTCAAAACAAGTTAATAATAACCTTCTTAATAGAATTAAAAAAAAAGAATATGTGATTGATTCCAAGAAAATCCAAAATATTCCTCAAAGATTATCTCTAATTGAGAAAATCAAAAAAGAGTATAAAAAAGTTTCATCTGTTCCATACTTCAATCTTAATAATGTTAGTGATGGATACAATGTTGTATTAGCTGATAAAAGCATTGAAAATCCTTTTATATTAAATTCTGAACTTGTGAAAATAATTAAGGATTATACTGCTGATATAAAGAGTGATGAGGAAAAAGCCAAAAGAATATTTAATTGGATGCACCAAAATATAGATTATGATAACTTAAGAAATAACAATAAATACCAAAACTCAAAGGAAACTTTGGAGCGTAAATTAGGGATTTGCGGAGAGATGGCTTTCCTGTATATAACAATGGCACGGACAGCAGGGCTAAAGTCAAAGTATGTAAGCGTTAAGGTTGATTGTGACAACAAGAAAGTTAATCATGGATGTGCAGTGGTTTATATTCAGAATAATCCTATTCTTGTTGACATTGCTTATAATAAATTTGATGTCCGTCATAGGAAGTATAACATCTTAAATGATAATGAAATCACTGAAAATTTTATTTACTGGAGAAATGGAAAATAATAAAGGTGAATTAAGATCAAAAAAGAAGATGAAAATCAATTTAATCCAGAGAAAATATTGGAAGAAAGAATTAAATCCATAGCAGATACCATAAAACCTGATTTTAAAAGGATTTCTGATATAGTTGAGGATAATATAATGTTAAATTATTTTCTTGATAATCTAAAAAAAGATGTAATTAAAGAAAAAATTGATTTTACAAATTTAAGGAATATCATTTCAGCCGATTATTACCTTAGATTTAATAAAAAAAACAAGAAAGAAGTTATTCAATTATTGAGTAAACAAGATTCAAATGCCCTAATGGATTATTGCACACAAGGCTTAATTGAAAAAGAAAAACCAAAACATAATAAAAGACCAAAAGTGTTTAATCCACTTTTAAGGTATTGTAATGATATAAACATTGAAATTTTTTCTAGATGTTATATTGGCTTATTGAGTCATAATGAATCAAAAAACTTAATAAACCAATCTTATGATATAAACGATTTAAAAGCAATAATCTTTATTGATGCTCTCATACCTGTTCTTGATAATTTGTATTCAAATCAAACAATCAATTCTAAACTAAATCCTGAACAAAAAGCACTTGAATTTGCAAGGGAATACCAAGTTTGCAAAAACATAAAAAAAATTAAAGAAATATTCCTTAATCAGCATCAAATCTCAGAAAAAGATATATGTCTTTTAAATGATATAAAGAAGAGTATATCAATTATACAATCGCCTGTTTATGCTAAAAATAAAGAAGTTTTTGATGAGTATAAATCAGATATAACAGATTTGAATGACTTATTTAACAAAAAAGCAGTGAAAGGCGTAGAAATAATAAGAGAAAATATATTTGATTTGGAGAAAAAATACAATTTAAGTGGTAATAATAAAAAAGAATATTTTTTTCATTTAATAAGAAAGAAAAAATTTGAATCTCTTCAAAAAGAATTTTTAGGATATCGCAATCAATTCAACAAAATTAAGAGTATAATCCAAACATAAAATGAAATCAGAACTTGAAAACCTGCTAAAAGATACTGAATCAAAATTCAATGATTTAGACAGAAAAATAAGCAATAAGATGAATAGTGAACAGTTAGAAATAGGTTATCTCAAGAAAAGAATTAAACAAACAATTGTTAGTTTATTAATAATTACAATTATTGGTTATTGTTCTGCTGAAGCTTATAAAGCAAAGAAAAATCAAGATGTTTTATTTGAGAATTCCAGATATTACCAAGTAATGGAAGGTGATACATTGGAAACAATAGCAGAAAAAGTCTGTAATGATAACTATAACCTTAATAAAATAATTGAATTCAACAAAAAGTTTGATGAGAATTTTGATTCAATAGCTGAAAAGGGAGAGATAATACACTTTCCAAAAAAATACATTAAAAACAGTGAAGAATTAATTAATTTTGTTAATGAAAAAATCCAATTAAGCAAAAATATTCAACAAAACAAAAATCTTGTGGAAACAACATTTAATGGAAGCATCACAAAACAAAAAATGGATGAGGTTTATAGCATAATTGATGAACTTGATTCCAACTCAGAAAAACTTAAAATCCTCGAGAGAGACAATTATTTCAATAGTAATGTTATATTGCTTCTTAATCAAATATACAGCTTTAAAGATTACATAAAAAACAAAATAACTTCTGAAATAGGAAAAATAGATGCTAAATTTAAACTGATAAATAATGCTTTTTATAACGGTGACTGGGAGAAACCAGGAACCATTGAAAAGCTTGAAGATTTAATATCAAAAAATAACAGTTTAAGTTATTTGTATGACTGTTTTGGAAACACAAAAATGTTTTCAGAAATTGATAAGATTGAAAAGCAGATAAGCAAGAAAAAGCAGGATTACCTTGTATTCCTAGATGGTATGAGGGATAATATCTATAAAGAAGAACACAAAGTTGAGAGTTTGCAAAAGCAGCTTAATCCATTGCTTAAGTATGGAATTCAGAACAAAGAACTATCATTAATTAAGGAACTTAAGGAAAAAATATTAGGAATAGACGAGTATGGTGAGTGGAAAAGCGAAAAAAGGATTAAAGATCAACTTGATGAATACAGTGCCAATATAAATAAATTAAATTTTGAGGTAAATAATAAGTTTAATTATGCAGTTGGCATGATTAACCAAGAACTCAGCGAATATGAAAAAGAAATTAAAGATGCAGAAGAACTCAACAGGCTGAAAGGAGCTGATGTAAGGCTTAAGTACATTATAAAAAATCCATTGGCAATGATAAAATACAGGTATCAGCTTCTTGACTGTAAAAAAGGCATAGAAAGAACAAATAACCTTATAAATAAAATAAATTTTTTTATTAAAAATTAAAAGATTGTTAAATAT
>CAYMFI010000002.1:0-21708 GCA_964389855.1 uncultured Methanosarcinales archaeon | reverse complement strand
AGAAAAAAATTAGAAGAAAGTTAAAAGTGTGAACTGATTATCAAATTGAACAATATTCTAGCTAATAACAATCTTTTTAAATAAAAGCAAGTTATAAAAAAGAGGGGGTGTTGGTTAATGCAGTATTCAGAAGAAGATAAAATTGTTCTTGATTATTTCTTTACAAATTTAGACAAACCAGTTTTTGCCACCCATAATTTTCATCCTGAAGTATGGGCACTTATGCAGGCAAGGTACAGCCGTTCAAGAGAGGGTTTAAGAGAGAGTTTCCTTAAACTTGTAAAAGAAGATACTGATAATTTCAATAAGCTTAAGGAAGAGATACAAAAAATTAAGGGAGGGGTTGAAACAAAGAATGCAACCGAAAAAGCCATCCAGTTCATGGAAAGATGGGTCCTTGGTTATGGTCATAGTTCAATAGCAGAGGGTGCTGTTATAGGCCTTAGCCTTGAAGGAGTAAGCATACTCGCAACAAAGGTTATTGAGGATAACAGACTTTGTTCTTTTATAGAAAAATCAACAAGATATGTTTCTTTTGATGAAAAATCATTCTATATTGATGAGGATTTAAAGAAATCTGAGTATTATGAAGAGATAAAAAAAATGATTGATTTTCTTTTCAAAACATATTGCGAATTGCAGGAGCCTGTTCTTGACTATGTTAAGAAATGCTCTCCAAGGTGTGATGTTACCCCTGTTAGTGCATGGGAACGCTCATGTGCGGCAAGGCGTTTTGATGCAATAAGATATTTACTGCCAACGTGCACAAAGACAAGCATGGGATGGACTGTGAATGCAAGACAGCTTTCACACGCAATATCAAAGCTTTTGTCTCATCCTTTAAAGGAAATGAACCAGATAGGTGAAATGGTAAAAAAAGAAGCAACAAAGGTTCTTCCATCATTGCTTAAATTTGCTGATAAGAATGATTATTTTATAAAAACAAATGAGGAGATGACAGAACTTTGCAACAAAATTGATATTGATGATGAAAAAACAGAACCAGTAACTCTTGTAAAATCACCTGAAGATGCAGACAACACACTCATTGCAGCAATTCTTTATAGATATAAAAACCAGCCATTCAATAAAATAATGGAAAAAGTAAAATCAATGAAGCAGCATGAAAAAGAAAGAATATTTGATTCTTACCTTAACAATGTGAGTAAATATGATTACCCGATGAGGGAACTTGAACATCTGAACTTTACATTTGATATAGTAATTGATTATGGCGCTTTTAGGGACTTGCAAAGACACAGGATTTGCACACAAACAAGTCAGGTTCTTACTTCTGACATGGGTTATGATGTTCCAGAAGACATAATTAATGCAGGAATGGAAGAAAAATACAAAACAGCAATGGAAAAAGCAAAGGAAGTTTATGAAAAAATAAGAGAGGAATATCCTTTAAATGCACAGTATATAATCCCCCTTGGATTTAAAAAAAGATATATCATAACAATGAATTTAAGGGAAATATATCACCTTGTGAAGATAAGGACGACTCCTCTTGCACATTATTCTTACAGAAAAATTGCATACAAAATATATAATATAATGAAGAAAAAATACCCTCTTCTCTCAAAATATATTGTATGCAACTATAGCAAGGAAGAGCTTGGAAGGCTTAAATCAGAGGAGATGACAGAAAAATTGAAGAGGGTGGAGCCGTTATAAAATGATAAACATTGATGAGCTTAAGAAATCAGACCCAAGGATTGCAGAAGCAGTTAAACTGGAACTTAAAAGGCAGCGCGAATCAGTTGAGCTGATTGCATCTGAAAACTTTGTAAGTATTCCTGTGATGCAGGCAATGGGAACATGGCTCACAAACAAATATTCAGAGGGATATCCCCACAAAAGATACTACGGCGGGAATAAGTTTATTGACATGAGCGAGGACTTGGCAATAGAAAGGGCAAAGCTTTTGTTTGACGCAGAGCACGCGAATGTCCAGCCGCATGCAGGAAGCCAGGCAAACATGGAGGTTTATTTTGCACTGCTTAACTTAAAGGATAAAATTCTTGGAATGAACTTGTCTCATGGTGGGCATTTAACCCATGGAAGCCCTGTGAACTTTTCAGGAAAATTCTACAACTTTACATCATACGGAATTTCAAAGGAAACTGAAAGGATTGATATGGATGAAGTGAGGAAGATTGCATTAAAGGAAAAACCAAAACTAATTTTGGCAGGCTACAGCGCTTACCCGAGAAATCTTGATTTCAGGGAGTTCAGGGAAATTGCAGAAGAGATTGATGCTTACTTAATGGCAGATGTTGCGCATTTTGCAGGCATTATTGCTGCAAGAAAACACATGATGCCTTTTCCACATTGCGATGTTGTAACCACAACAACACATAAAACACTTAGAGGTCCAAGGGGAGCAATGATACTCTCGATGCAGGAGGACCGTTTAAAACAGAAATACCATCCAGACTCAAAAAAGAATCTTGCAGGAATGATTGACTCTGCTGTATTTCCAGGGATGCAGGGCGGCCCCTTGGATCATGTGATAGCTGCAAAAGCAGTTGCTTTTGGCGAGGCATTAAAGCCAGAGTTCAAGGATTATATTGAACAGGTTTTAAAGAATGCAAAGGCACTCGCAGATGGACTGATGGACCATGGATTTAAGTTAATAAGCGACGGCACAGATAACCATCTTATGCTTATTGACCTTACAAATAAAGGTGTTACAGGAAAACAGGCTGAAATTGCTTTGGATGAAGCAGGAATAACATGCAACAAAAATATGGTTCCTTTTGATAAAAGAAGCCCATTTGACCCAAGCGGAATAAGGATTGGGACTCCGGCAATAACAACCAGGGGCTTTAAGGAAGATGGCATGAAAGTTATTGCAGATGCAATTAACAAGATAATTGAGAACATAAACAACAAAGAGGTAATTGAAAAGGTAAATCTGGACATAATTGAGCTTTGCGAAAAGCATCTATTGTATAAGGGAATAAAGATTTAAAATGAAAGGAAAACTTATAGTAATTGACGGAACAGATGGCAGCGGAAAGGCAACGCAAACTAAGTTATTAGTTGAAAGATTAAAAAAAGAAGGATATAGTGTTGAAGTAGTTGACTTTCCTAGATATGGCCAAAAAAGCGCTGCTCTTGTTGAAGAACATCTTAATGGAAAATTTGGTTCAGCAGATGAAGTTGGGCCTTACATTGCATCAATATTTTATGCATGTGACAGGTATGCAGCTTCATTTAAAATGAGAGAATGGATTGATGATGGCAAGATAATTATTTCAAACAGGTATGTTTCTGCAAACGTCGGCCATCAGGGAGGAAAAATAAAAGACCTTAAGGAAAGGAATAAATACCTTGACTGGCTTTTTGACCTGGAGTTTAATATATTTGGAATTCCAAAACCAGACAAAAACATTTTGCTTTATATGCCTCCTGAAATCGGACAGAAGCTTGTTGACCAGAAAGATCTTAGGGAATACATTGAAAAAAATAAGAAAAGAGACATTTATGAGGAAAACCTAAATCACCTTAAAAATGCTGCTGATGCTTATATTTATGCTGCTAAAAAATATGGATGGGACAAGATTGACTGTGCACCGAATGGTGAGCTTAGAACAAGAGAGGACATCTCAGAAGAAGTATGGGAAAAGGTAATGAAACTAATTAAATCAAATTCTTAGATAAGTTTATAAATTTCTTTCTTAAGCTAGATAAGATGAAACTTGCAGACATTGACATAAACTCAATTGAAGAGGTTTTGTTAGTTGAAAGGAAGGCAAAGACCTTCAGCCTTGAAAGCATAAAAAAATTTCTCAATGTAATAGGAAACCCTGAAAGGAAAATAAAGATAATCCATGTTGCAGGAACAAACGGAAAGGGCTCTGTGTGCGCAATGATTTCATCTGTCTTGGATGAAGCCGGATTAAAAGTTGGCATGTTTACCTCGCCGCATTTGATGAAAGTCAATGAAAGAATAAGGTTTGATGGCAAGCTTATAAGCGATGATGACTTCCAAAGGATTGCTGATTTTATTTATGAAACAGAAAAAAAGAATAATATCAGTTTAACCTTCTTTGAAACTTTAACTGCGATGGCATTCATTTACTTTAATGAAAAAAAGCTTGATTATGCAGTCATGGAAACAGGAATGGGCGGCCGCCTGGATACAACAAATGTTACTGAGTCGGTTATTTCTGTGATAACAAATATTGGATTGGAACATCGGGATGTTTTGGGCAATACAATAAAAGATATTGCAAAGGAAAAAGCAGGAATAATAAAATCAAATACAACTGTTGTTACAAGCGCAAAAGGAAAAGCGCTTTCTGTAATTAAGGATATAGCTGAAAAACACAATTCAAAGGTTGTTGCTGCAAAAAAACTTGGCAGCATTGAATTAAGGTTAAAAGGGGAATATCAGAAAGAAAATGCATCAACTGCCTTTGCAGTTCTTAAAGAACTTGGTTTGAGTAATGATTTAATATTGAGAGGGTTGAAGAAAGCATACTGGCGCGGCCGTTTCGAATTCATAAAAAAGAATATATTATTGGACTGCGCCCACAATCCTGACGGAATAAAAGCGCTTGTGAAATCAATTAAAAAGCTTAATTACAAAAAGCTTATAGTTGTGATTGGCGTTATGAAAGACAAAAATATTAAATCAATTGCAAAAAAGCTTGAAAAGCTTAATCCAAAAGTGGTTGTTACAAAAGCCAGTGTTTCAAGGTCAAGAGAGCCAGAAGAGATTTCAGGATATTTTAAAAACGCAGAGGTTATTCCTGATTTAAAAAATGCAGTAAAATATGCAGTTGAAAAAGCTAATAAAGATGACCTTGTTGTTATTACCGGCTCAATCTTTGTTGTTGGAGAAGCTTACCCATTCATTACTAAACATTTAAATAAATGAAAAGTTTACTTTTTTCTATGAAAGCAATTGCAATAACCCATAAAGGGACAGAGGACATAGCTGCTTTAGAAATTAAAGAGCTGATTAAAGCTACTTCCAAGATTAATGAGACAGTTGTATTGTTCGAGCCGAAGAATATGATTGACTTGTGCAAACTGGCTTATAAGGCGCAGTCAATATCCAGAGTTGTCTATTTATTTGATGAGCTTAAAATCCAGACTGATTTTAATAAAATCCTTAAAGCAATAGAAGCAGAAATCAAAAAAATAAACTTTGATAAATGGCTTGATAAGGACAAGAGCTTTAAAGTATTATGCAGGCACTTAACTAACAATAGTTTCAGCAGCCAGGATATGGAAAAAGAAGCAGGCGCTTTTATAATAGAAAATATAAAGCAAAAAAAAGCATATGAACAAAAAGTTGACCTTGAAAACCCTGACCTGATATTTTATGTTTATATTTTTGGTGAAAGATGCTATTTAGGGATTGATTTCTGCGGATTTGATCTTAGCAAAAGGGATTACAAGGTTTTCAGCAGCGCATCTGACATAAAAGGAACAATAGCTTATTCATTACTGAGGATTGCTAGGTATGAAAAACAAAAAAAGCTTCTTGACCCCTTCTGCAGCTCAGGGGTTATCCCTATAGAGGCAGCACTTTACAGCAATGGCTCTGTCAACTATTACAGAAAGGATAATTTTGCTTTTCTTAAATTAAAGCCATTTGAAAAAGAAAATTTTGATAATTTCTTTAATAAGCTGAATAAGCAAGACACTAAAAATAAGATATTTATTGCAGCTTCTGACCAGCAGCTATACCATGTAAGGTCTGCAAAAAAGAATGCAAAGATAGCTGGGGCTAACAAGGATATAGAATTTTCAAGAATAGACCTTGAGTGGCTTGATACAAAATTTAATAAGAATGAAATTGACCTGATTGCTGCAAAGCCGCTATTTTCAAAATATGATGTGCAAAAAATAAAAAAAACATATGATGAATTCTTTTATGCTGCAAAATACATTCTTTCAGAAAAAGGAAAAATTGCCTTAATATCAATATCAATGGATTTACTAAAAGAAAGCGCAGAAAAGCATGGTTTTAAGATCGCAGAAGAGAGGATTGTCTGGCAGGGCCAGCAGAAACTTGAAATAACTGTTTTTAAGAACTAAAACATCAAAAGTTTTATATATAACTCATGTTATTAAATCTATATGAAAAAAAGAGGACAAATAACACCATTCATTATTCTTGGATTAGTGTTCCTATTGTTCTTTTTGATTATTTTGTTTACCAAGAGCTATCGCATTGAAAAAATAGGCGTCATCTCCTCAGATGAGTTAAATCCTATAAAATATTATGTTGATTTATGTGCAAAATCATCTGCATCTGATGCATTATACCTTCTTGGTGTACAAGGTGGCTATGCAGCTCCGCCAAAACTTTATTTCCAGTCTGCTTATGCAAAGATAGCTTACTGGTATTATCAAGGAGAAGATACTTCACCAACAATCGAAGAAATGGAGCAAGAGCTTTCTTCATATATAAACAGAGCACTGCCAGAGTGCATTGAAAACCTTGATGCCTTTAGTGTTATGGGCTTTGAGTTTGAATTTGGCGAGATTAATACAGAAACAAAAATAAATGAAAATAATGTTGAGTTTAGGATTGATTACCCAATAACAGTCATAAAAGGAGAGTCTAAATCAGAAATAAGTGAATTCTATAAAATGGTTCCAGTAAGGCTAGGCCATATACACAGCATAGCAGAAGAAATAGTTTTAAAAGAGGTTGAAGACCCTGATTGGGTGGATATGACTTATTTGGTTAACCAGGACCTTAATTTCAAAATTTACCCTTATGATGAGAATACACTAATATACTCTTTATTAGACAACCAGTCCGTAATAGATTATGGCACTCAGTTTATGTTCTTGTTTGCAAATGGCTTTAAGGAAAGCGAGGAGCTATCCGAGGAAAATGAATAAAAATAATCTAATGAACTTGATTGTTTTGCTGTTTATTTTTTCTTTACTCATTGCTATGCCAAGAGTAAACTCAGTTCTTGAGCAAGGAGCAGGCTTTGGAGGTTCCAGTGATGAAATCTCCCCTGCAGATATAACAAAACCAGTTGAATTTCCTGAAGGTTATCTTGACCTTATTGATAAAAAAGAAAAGACCTATGAAGATTTTGAAGCAATAGAAGAAATTGAAAAGAACAATAATTTAGGATTTGTTGAAGTCGGTGATGTTAAGATACCCCTTAATACAGAGACACATGATGGCAATGTAGGAGGAGCTACAGCAAGCACTTTTGAGCTGAAAGGGGGTCTTGGCGGTGACCTAATTTCATTTAAGACACTCACATCAAAAAGCGGCAATGTCCTTGATGTTTCAAGGGCAGGAGACATAGAAAAGGTTATTATCAAGGACGGCGAAATAGCTGAGATAATTTTCAGCAAGATTGATGAATCAAATGAGAATCTCAATGAGGTTTTGTATTCTTCTGGAGAAGGCAAGGGACTTTGGTTTTCCCCCTCAACACCAGAAGAGGGAGAATCTGAAGAAACTAATATACAGATAAATGAATTTGGAGAAGGAACTATTGGTATTAAGGCTACAGCAGGTGTTAATATAGATATAAGCGGAAAGGAAAATTCTGAAATAAAGGCAGACACAGATGTTGAAATAAATGTTGATCCACTTGGAGATGGCTCATCTTATATTGAAGGAACACATATAACTGCAATTAAAGGAACCCTTTCTGTTAATGGAGAGGTTGAGGATTTAAAAGTTACGCTGTTGCCAAGCACTGAAAATGAGGCCAAACTTGTAATTTTTGAAAAATATGATGATAAGATAGTTACACAAACAATAGAGATATTGCATGAAGAAGATGAACCACAATCACCTGGAGAATCTGAACACAAAAAAAATATTTACATGAATTGCGACGAGGATAAGATAGGGGATGATGAGGACAAAATAATATATTCTTTTGGTGATATTAAGGAAGGAGCAAAAGAAGCACAAACCCAGATTGATGCAACTCAAGCCAGTGGAGTTGAAATCACAACAGCTATTGAAGGGGGAAATGAAGTAACTGCAAAATGTGAGGAAGATAAAACAGTTAAGGTTAGTACTTGGGATATAATAAAAAACGCCGCTAATAAAGCTATCAGTGATATTAAATCTTTTTTTCAACCAGGAGAACCTGATGTTGAAGAAGAAAAAACTCAAACTACAATTTCCTTTCCATTTACACAACCAACTAGTTCAGAAGGGGGAGGAGGTGGAGGAGTAGGTGTAATAGATTCTACTGAAGAAATTATAAAAATAGATATAGGTATTTCTGGTTCAATAAAAGCAGGCATAGGAGCAACTACTGAAAAAACAATTCAAATAGATGACAAAGTAACCATAGAAGAAGGAGATAAACTTGACTCCATGCTTGGTGAAAAACTTGAGGAAAAACCCCTTCCAACTTTAGAAGAAGATATTGATGAGATTATAGCAGCACTTAAAGAAGGCAAGATAGAAATACCTAACGAAGATAGCGAAACATTTGCCCTTTGGGTAGAAGAAAATAAAGAATGGCTTGTGGAAGAAGGTCTTGATTTACCTTCAGAAGAATTGGAGGCAAAATATAAAGAATGGGTTGATAAAAACAAACAAGAAGAGGAAATAGCCAAATTATCAGGATATGAAGAATATGATTTACTAATTTCCTATAACCCTCTTGAAATTGACCAAGGATTAACCTCTGATCAGCTTTTGTTAAAATATGGAAAACCAATTGAACGCATAGATGTTGAGCCTGATGATAATGCAAAAAAAATACTGGAAATTGCTTACGAAAATTTGGGAAAAAATATGGGGCCAGACTGTTATGAAGCAGTAATAAATATCTATAAAGAAGCTGGTTTTACTGAATATCCTCTCACTGTTTATGTAAACCTTAAGGGAGAAGAAGATGATAGGGCTGTCAATATATATGGAGATCAAAGAGATTATTTAGCAGCTGCTGATCTTATAGAATATAGGCCTGAAGGTTATGAATATGGTGAGGGTCATAATGCAATATTTGAAAAATGGGTAGATATAGATAAGTGTATAGCATCGGTTATACACCAGCCAGGTGATGAGAGTACAAAACTCGAAAGAGCAGAAAGATATCTTTGTGGTTACCAGCATCCAACAATCGTAAAAGAACCAGTTGCGGTAAGCTAATTAAGCCAATCACAAAATCAAAAACCTTTAAATACTCTTTCTCTTACAAGTATAATATGAAAAAAAGAGGATTATATAAAAACCATCTGCCCAAAATTCTTGTTATAATGTCTTTGTTTATTGTAATCCTTGCTCTTAAGATATATGCTCCGGATGATGAAACCACTCCATTAGGAGATGAAGTTGATACTTACTCTACCTCCTTTGAAGGCAATACAGAAGAAGACCCATTTGTATCTGAACTTGAGGACAAAGGAGCCACTTTTGACAAAGAGACAGGAACTGTTACTGTTTCAAATGTTGCTGGAGCAAGTTTTGATATGAATTACCTCAATCAAAACAGTGTAACCAATATCAAATCAAAAGATGGTTCTGTAATAAACCTTAAAGAGGGCATAGAAAGGATAGATGTTAAAGACGGTATAGCAACGGTTGTTTTTTCAAAAAAAGACATTCCAACAGAAATAACTTTTGAGAAAGAGGGTAAGACCTATACGATCTCAGCTAATCAAGGCTTAGTAAAACTTACTGAAAACGGCCTAGTCTTTGAGAAAGATATGGAATTTACAACTTCAGAAGGCCAATCAATATCAATTCTTTCTGACGGAACAAAAATAAAATTGGAAGATGGAAAAATAAGAATTTCAGGCTATGCAGCTGTTGAGTACAATGATAAAATTAACTATGAATTAATTCTTGCAGGCAAGGAATCAATAATAGAAGTGATACAGGATGATAATGAAAAGCTTGTTTTCATGCACTCAGATGATCCAGGTGATATTTATATTAACCTTGGGTTTTACCATAACAGCGATGAATGTAAAGAAAAAAATTGCATATCATATAAAGAAGAGGAACAAGAAATCCCTGAAACTCGAGAAATAAAATACTACAACAAACTTAAGATTGACGGGACAGCATTAATAACAAAATATTACAATGATGAAATAGCTTACATAATGAACTTTGAAAATGGAAACTTTTTGATTAACAGGGAGGGACTCAACAACCTTAATGACATAGAATTCAGCAAGAAAATGGTTATAAACTACAACAATGGAGATTTAGTGATTGATGTTTTGAAATCTGGAGACCAGGGAGATTATATTGAAGTCAAACCAAAAGATGGAATATCAAATGTTTATATACATGGAGATTTAATAATATCAAATGAAAAACAACTAGATATACTAAACGAATTAAAAACATATTTTAGCAAGGAAAACATTGAAGAACTGATTAGCACGGCAAAGAACAAAAAAGTTTATGTTGAAGGAGAACAAACAAACCTTTATTCTTTTGTAGATGAAAAACTTGTTGAGAGAAATGATGAAATTGATACTACAATAATGCTAGCCCTCATAAAGCAGGAAGTAACAGATGATATAGAAAACAACCAACCAACACAGTCAGAAAGCATTGCATTTCACCAGGTGCTTATTGAAAATCCTGAAAAATATAAAGGGTATTTTGATAAGGAAGGAAACTTGATTGTGAGCATAAATGATGAGTTTTTCTGGGATGAAAAAGGAAGTTTACTAAAAAAAGGAGAAGACTTTGAACTTGGTGATTATACACCAGTTAACGGAGATGGAGTTATGATAAACGAAAATAATGATAACATGCTTCTTGTTCAGGAATATCAACTAAGAAATTTACTTGAAAACAACCCCTCCCTTGACCTGAATGTTGGTGCAGATTATCTTTCATATTGCCTGTGGTCCCAAGAAAAAGTGGAAGAGGAATACAAATATAAAGGAAATAAATGGGATGTTGCTTTCTTAAGATACAATCTTGGTTATACCGCAGCAAATATAGTCCTTAATAGTTTTGCCACTAAGGGAGGAGGTAGTTATGAGAATCTTCAAAATTTCCTAAAAACAGACGAGGTGGTTGAACTGCTTGAATCATATGATTACCTTTATGATAATGACATCCCAGGAAAGATGAGCATAACCTCTAATTATCTTGCAAAGATGCGTGAACACCTTGGATACAGTTAAATAAAATGATAAACAAAGATAAGAAAGGCATATACACAGTTGTTGGTGGCCTTCTGACTGCTACCATCTTAGGTACAGTGGTTCTTGCCCAAGAAGAAACAATTGATAACAAGTTTCTTAATACTGAAGAGACATCTACACCTAGTATTACTTATGAAATAAAAGAAAAACAAAACGATCTTGAAAATCTTAGTAGTGAAATCAAAAAATCTGATTCATACAAAAATATTCAATATATACTTTCAGAGGGAAGAGACCTGATGAGTGAAAATCTTATTCTTGCATGGATAAACCAAGAATCCTCAATGAGTCAAGATGCAGAACTACGAGGCTGTATTGGATTTACACAAGCATCTGCAATATCTCTTAGAGATGTTATTAACAGAAATACAGAAAAATACGAGAAATACTTATCCTACACACCTAAAGAATTAAGAAAAGCCTTAAAAGACGATGTTTTCCTTAATCTGAAAGTTGGATTTGATTATATGAATTTACTAAAGACAGCATACGGATTCTCACAAGAAAAAGTAAAGTCTAATTATAAATATATAGGCAATGAAGAAGATATACTCTTAATGGCTTATAATGCTGGCCCCACTGTAACAAAAGATATCTTAACTGAATTTAAAAATAATGGAGGAGGAGGTTGGGATGATTTAGAGGATTTTCTGTATACAGATGAGGCATTGAATATCTTTAAAAAATATAAAAGATCATATGGTGTCAAAGATAATGATGCCCTTGACAAGGTTAATGCTAAAATTAAGAGAAAGATTGAAATAATGATTAACTATGTAAACAATATAAAAAAGAATGCTAATAAATAACCATAAAATATAAAACTCTTGCTCAATTTTAAGTTTATGTTTACAAAATACCCACAAAAATGAATAAAAGCAAATTACTGAAAATCTTAATATTCTCACTAATGTTTGTAATAACTATTGCTACCCAAATATATGCTAATGGTGATAAAACCACCCCTTCAGAAGGCCTTATAATAAAACCTGAAGACATTTTTATGTCTGAGACTGATGAAGAAACAACAGAGAGTATTACAGGTGTAAGCCTAACAGAGGGTTATCTTGATGTTGCAAGTTCAAAAGGAAGTTATACTTTCCACAATGATATGCTCTTAAGCTATGGTGTTAAGGAAATTAACTCAAAGCAGGGAATCATAAACATTGAAAACTGTATTGATTACATTGATTCTATTATTGTTGAGGATGGCTCTGCAAAAATAACCTTTACAAAAACTACAACAATTCAAAGAGCAGGAGAAACTGTAGATTTTCCCTCATTGCCTTCGGAACCTGCTAATATAGAAATTGATGGTGAAACTTTTGGCCTCTCTTCAGATAAAGGCTATGCAATCATTGAATTTAAGGACGGAGTGTTTACATTAAGTGAGGGAGCTGTTTTGACAAGTCCAGACAAAAGCAGAATAAAATCAGTAAGTGATGGAACAAAAATAAAATATGAAAACGGGATTCCTGTTGTGATAAACCCAAAAGCAGAGATTTCTGTTGATTATGATACTAGTCCTTTGCAGATAAAGCTTTATGGAACATACAGCAGTATTGAGATAAACACAGAAAATAATGAGAAATTTAAGGTTGATAATATTGATGAAGACACAGAACTAATTGTGAGCATAGGTGCATACCACAAGATATGCATTGGAAATTGCGTTTCATATGTTGATGAGGGAAATTACGAAAAAATGAAAATTAATGGCAACGCCAAAATAACAAAATACAATGAAGGCGTTAAGATATATGCTATTAAATTTGAAAATGGAATAGCCAAACTTGGCAGGCCAACATCAAGACAACAACTATTATCATCATATATTGACTTAAACAAGAATGCAGTATTTAATTATAATGACGAGGATATAATATTTACATTTTATAAATCTGAAAAAGAAGTTGAGAAAATAAGGGAGGAAATAAAAGAATCAAAAGGCAAACCTATAGAACTTGTTAGGATAATGATAAATGGTAAAATAGGGGAAGGGGCAGTTGAAGTAAGTGACATTTCGGATTTAGAAGCATTAGATTACATAAAGGAGCTTTTTTTCAGAATTGAAGAAGAGGAAAAGAAAAAGACAATAATGGGTAAGGTTATCCCATATGATTATTTTGATTCTGGAGGTTACCCAAAATCATTAAGTAATCTTATGAAAGAATCCCAGGAATATTTTGTTTATTCTAATGGAAGAAAGTATTCAATTTATGATTTAGCTGCACAGGTTGTTGAAGGCATAGATGAAATGGCACTCATTACAGCTGTAGCTGGTCAAGAATCAACATTTGGAACTGATCCCAATATGAATAAAGGGGACCTTGTTGGTTTATGTCAAGTAGGATATCCTGCATTTCTTGATGTAATGAGAAAATATTATCCAGAGTTTAGCGAATACAGCATTTCAAAGTATAAAGAGTCTCATGGAGGCAGTGACATTGGTTATGAAGAAGATATTGTTGACAACCTTAAAAATGATCCTTACTTTAATGCCAAAGTAGCTGACCGATATCTTGCAGTTCTTGAAAGAGAGGAGGGATTCTCAGAACTATGGCTAAAATTAGTTGCCTATAATTATGGTCCAGGAAATACTAAAGATGTTCTGAACAAAATTGGTTGGAACTCTAATTGGAAAGAAATGAAAAAAGAGCTTTTAAGAAGGGGAAATACCGAATCAGTAAATTATGTTGAGGATATATATGGAAACCTTGGCCGCGAATTAACATAAAACCCTAAGATATAAATAAGATAATCTTCTTCTTGGCATAATGATTAAAAAGGAATACCTATGGCTAGCCCTTATATTCAGTCTAGTGCTTGGTACAAGACTTTACTTTGCTTTTCAGACACCCTACTTCAGTGAGGATGCTTATTTTAACATAAGGCAGGTAGAACACATAAGAGAAACAGGATTGCCATTGTTTAAGGATGATTTAAGCTACTCTGGCAGGAATTTTCTCTTCCAGCCATTTTTTCAGTATATTCTGGCTTTTTTCAACCTTTTCATGCCTTTAAACCTTGTTTGCAAGCTATTGCCCAATATATTTGCATCATGCCTTATTTTTATTATATACCTTATTGCAAAGGAGATAACCAAAAGCCAGGGTGCAGCATTATTTTCATCATTTATTTCTG
Organism: uncultured Methanosarcinales archaeon; assembly: GCA_964389855.1. Lineage (GTDB taxonomy): Archaea > Nanobdellota > Nanobdellia > Woesearchaeales > CG1-02-33-12 > CG1-02-33-12. Next base: position 7,419 of record CAYMFI010000002.1, on the reverse strand, counting down.
GTTTTATCCCAATATTTTTTGCTGAAACAGTAAACAGTGTTTCAGTATTCTCGCTGGTTATCCCGCTTATGTTCTTTTTGATATATTTTCTGATAAAGGTTAACAAAGATGAAAAATTTATTAACCATTTTGTTGTTTCTATTATGATAATTGCATTAATGCATGCATCTGCGTTTTTATTAATCATGGCTTTTTTACTTTATGTTTTGTTTATTAAAATAGAACGTCTGAAACAAAGCAGGTCAGAGCTAGAGTTGATAACATTTTCAACAATTCTTGTTACTTGGCTTAATTTCATTATATACAAAAACGCATTTCTGGTTCATGGCCAGTTTGTTATCTGGCAGAACATACCAAAAGAGCTGCTTAGTCAATCCTTTTCACAGTTAAGCATAATGAACGCGCTGTTTTATATTGGAATAATACCTATTATCTCAGGAATATATCTAATCTATAAATATATTTTTAAGAAGAAAAACAGGAAGATTTACCTTTTAATGGCATTTGCCCTTTCAGGGCTTTTTTTACTGTGGTTTAAGCTTATACCATTAAAGACAGGCTTTATTTTCTTTGGTGTAATATTTGTTTTATTATTCAGCAAGGCTTACTCTGATTTCCTTTTGTTTGTAGACAAGACAAAATTTTCAAAATACAAAAGGATTTTTATTGCAGTGATTTTCCTGATTTTTATCCTTAACTCAGTCATTCCTACCATTAGTTACACAACCAGTATTATTAAAGAAGCAGCATCAAAGAATGAAATAGACTCTTTTTTATGGCTAAAAAACAACAGTGATGAAAAAGATGTTGTCCTTGCAAGCCTTGATGAGGGTTACATTGTAAATGCTGTTGCAGAAAGAAAAAATGTCATTGATAAAAACTTCCTGTTAATAAAAGATGCAGAACAGCGCCTTGAGGATGTAAAAAAAATATATACTACTTCTTATGAAACAGAGGCAATACCTTTATTGAATGAGTATAACATAAAGTATATTCTCCTATCTAAGAGATCAATAAATTATTATAATATAGCTGATTTAAATTACAGGACAGATGAAAAATGTTTTGAATTAGTCTATGATAAAGAGGTTAAGATATACAAATCATTGTGCAGGATGGAAGAAAAATGAAACTGACAGAAAAGAATACATTAGTTTATGTAATACTGGCAGCTGTTATAGTCCTTTTAATACCCTACCTAGTTAGGTTTTTATTCTACGATAATATTATGATTGGAGAGGAATCATACTATCATGCAAATATTGCAAGGCAGATAATCGAGCAGAAGTCATTAATTCAAGACCCAAACTATGTCTTTAATCCATACCATCTTGTACTTGCTTCAGCAGGATATTTTATAGGCATTGATTTGGCATCCAAAATAATCCCTTTTTTATTAGGCCTGCTTTCTGTTCTTATGTTTTATTTAATTCTTAAAGAGTTTAAAATAGAAATAATGCAGAGATTTGTTATTTTATTAATACTGGTTATATCTCCTGCGTTTATTTATTTATCTGTAATTTCAAACACTAATTCTGTTCCTGTTTTTCTGTCTTTGCTGGGCATATATCTTTTTTTCAAAAAGAATATTTTTCTTACAGTTTTTTCATTGCTTGCTTTTGCTGCAGCAATACCCTTTGGCATGTTCAATGCTTTATTGGCGATAACTATGATTTTAGCCTATCTGATTGAGGAGAAACAAAAAGAGGAAAGCCCCCTTAAACCTAAAAAACCAATGTTTTCCTTTCAATCAAAAAAAGCCGCAGCCTTTTTGTTTATATTCTTCATAATATCAGTTCTCTGTTTTCCGCTTTACTTTCATCAAAAGACAAATGTTCTTCCTGCAGAAAATATACTTCAGAATTCCATATCTGACTTTGGAGCTTTAATAGGAATAGGCATTTTTAATATTTTTCTTGCAATTGCTGGATTTTTTTTGATGTGGAAAAAGAAAAAAGAGTATTTATTTATTTTCCTGCTGCTTTTAATTATGATCATATCCTCTTTTTATGCAAAAAATGTTATTATATACTTAACATTTGTTTTTTCTGTCTTTGCAGGATACGCTTTTATTAAAATAAGGGATATGAACTGGCAGGTCAAAACAATAAAAAATCTTACTATACTGCTTATAATCTGCGGATTAGCATTCTCAGCAATATCCTACTTAAACAGGGTTAGCAATATGCAGCCTGATAATGAAATAATAAAAAGCCTTGATTGGCTTAAGCACTATTCAAGGCAGGATGAGGTTGTTTTTTCCCACTACTCAAAGGGATTTTGGATAGCTGATATTGCAGAAAGGCCTGTTGTAACAGACAAGATGTTTGAATACTATCCCTATGCAGAAGAAAGGTTTAATGACTCGCTGGAAATATTTTATTCAAGGAACCTAAAGGATACAAAAATCCTTTTGGAAAAATACAATATAAACTATATATGGATTGACAATGAGATGAAAAATGGCCTGGTCTGGGAAAAAGAGCAGCAGGGCCTCTTGTTTTTGTTCAGGAATAACGAAACATTTAATAATATATATAACAACCAAGGCATAGAAATATGGGAAGTATACTCCTAACATTAGAGGAATAAACATACCAAAAAAGAGTTTAATATTAAAATGATATATTTAATCTATATACTCACTTTTGTATCACTATACTTAGCTGTAACCTGGCTTAATTTTCTTTACGTGAGTGACTTCCCAGATAAAAAGAAACTTAAAAGATTTCCTACTGTAACTATTGCAGTTCCTGCATATAATGAGGCATCAACTATTATAAAATCAATAACATCCATACTTAACCTAAATTATCCTCATGATAAGCTTGAGATAATTGTAATAAATGATTATTCAACGGATAACACAAAAGAAGTAGTAGAAAATATGATTAAAAAAAATAATCAATTTAACATTAAACTAATTAATAAAAAAAATAATCAAGGCAAGGCATATGCATTAAACTCTGCTTTGGAGGTTGCTTCTGGGGAAATATTTGGCTGTGTTGATGCAGATTCATTTGTGAGCAAAGATTCATTAAGATTATTAATTCCCCACCTTTTTAATCAAAAGACTGCAGCAGTTATATCATCAATTAAAGTTGTTAACCAAAAGAATATTCTTGGAAAGGTTCAGAGAATGGAATATTTTATGGTAACTCTAACAAGAACAATTATGTCATTGATAGATACATTATACACTACTCCTGGAGTATTGAGCGTGTATAAAACAAGGGTATTAAAAGAATTAGGGGGTTTCGATACTAATTGTTTAACAGAAGATTTTGAAATAGCAATGAGGTTAAGATATAACCATTATAATGTAAAAATGGAACCAGAAAGTATCACCTACACAAAAGTTCCAGAAAACCCAAAGCTGTTTTGGAGACAAAGGATAAGATGGACAAGAGGATTTATCGAAAATAATGTAAAATACAAAAAAATGTATTTCAATTCTAAATATGGCCTTTTAGGATGGTTCCAGCTACCACTTTCTGTAGTGGCTCCAACTCTTTTAATTGTTGGTATGCTGTTTATTGGCTACAATATGTTTAAAACTTTGTATGAGTTTATTATAAGGGTTATTTTAATCGAAGGGTATCTTGACAGCTTATTTATTTTTCCTTCATTAAAGAGGATATTGCTAAGCCAAAACTTTAAGATAGGATTTCCATTGATTGTAGCATCTTTACTTGGATTTACATTGCTTTACCTTGCACATAAGCAAGCAAAAGAAAAAATAAGATATCCCTCTTCAATCTTAGTATACTACTTGTTATTACATTATGTTATGGCAGCATATTGGATTTCAGCTATCACACAGGAAATATTTAAAACAAAGAAAAAATGGTAAAAAAGAGAAAATTTAGAAGGCACATATTTTTTATTTTACTAACCTTACTATTATTAGTCTTTATTGCTGGCTTGTTATTAGGTAGAAACCTAAGCAATGAAAAACTTGATGAAATTACAATGTTTATAAAAAATAGTGAACTAAACACAGAAAGTTATTTGATCGAACAGGAATTGATTGGAACAGGTGATAAAAACAATTGTGAATTATCTAAAGTGAGGGTAGATGATATATCCTCTCAGCTAGTACTTCTTGGAAGAAAGCTAACAGCAGACGATACTAAAGAGTCTATTGATACAACAAAATACTCTTTCTTAAAGTTAAAATATCACTTAATGCAAATCAAAACTTACCTTCTTTTTTATAATCTGGCTCAGGAATGTGACATGAAATCTCCAATTATATTATATTTTTATGGGGATGATGGTGGATTATCTCAACAGCAAGGTTATATATTAGATAAAATTGTTGAAGACTACAATACAAAAGTGTTTGCAATAGAATACAATTATTCAAAAGAATTAAGTTTTTTAGAATCGTACTATAAAATAAAAACAACTCCATCAATAATAATTAATTATGACAAACTAATTGAAGGGCCTGCAGATTATGAAACAATCAAAAACGAGATTGAAACTCAATCAGGGAAAAATTAAAAAATCTTCTAGTTTTCTAAAGGAAAACAAAATAATAATTTTCCTTTTTATTTTTTCTACCTTATTTTTTCTTTATTAACGCAGTGCCAATTTTTCCTGGGATTTTTGCTCTTACATTTTAAACTCAAAATATTGGTTTGACCAAGGTAGTTATTTTGAACCTTTTAGGTCACCTTTAATGCCACTTATAGTGAACATTTTTAGTTTTTTTGGTTGGAAACTAAGTGAATATTTTTACATTATAGCAGTGTCATTCCTTTTTATGATATCAAGTGTAAAACTAGCAGAAAGCTTAAAATTAAACAAAAACATTTTTTATTTATTAAGTTTAAATCCCTATGTTCTTATTATAGGATTGATAAATGGAACAGAGCTTTTATCCTTATCTTTCTTGGAACTTTTCATTGCTTATCTTATTAAAAATAAGAATTCTGGTATCTTTTTAGGTTTTGCTTCCCTTTCAAGATACAGTTGTATATCTTTTTTTCCTTTGATTTTATTTCACAAGAACATAAAATCAATAATAAAAAATTTTATTTTATTTATTGCTCCATTTATTCCATGGTTTATATACAATTATATTAAATTTGGCAATATGTTTATGAGTATTGCAGATAGTTATGCAAATAACATATACTTTAGGGATTACATACATCAAAGCATAGACTATATGCATATTATTCATGTTATCAATATTCTTTTACCCTTCTTTTTATTTGGACTTGCTTTTACCATTTTTAAAATTTTTAAATTTCTCAAAGACAACAACATTATTTACAATTGGAAAAAATTTATTGAAGAAAATATTGCAGACATTTTAATGATACTTATTCTGGTTTTCTCCCTTTATGGATACTTTAAAATTCCAATAAAGATGTCAAGGTACCTTTTTAACATGGTTCTTCCAACTGTTTACTTTTCAATAATCGGAATTAATTCAATAAAAATTAAGAAACTTAATTTTAAGAAATTAGCTACAGCCATAATAATTCTTCTAAATTTATTTTTAATATTTCAATATTTTATAATACCAAACAACTATGAAAAAAAGATGTATGTAAACGCTTTAGAAAATATAAATGAGAAAGGGATAGGACATAATTGTTCAATTATGTCAAACTCATGGGTTTTTTTGAATTACTTAGGAAGAAAAACAAGCATTTTTCCAAGGAAGCAGTTGGTTTCTTACTATATTGATAAGGGACATTACTTATTAGTCTTTAATCATATTTCTGAGCCAGACTATGTACATAATAAAACTTTTATGTCAGGATTACCAATAATATTCCAAAATGAAGATTACACATTAATAGGTAATAATTGCACCGGAATTAAAGAACTTGATCGAACTTACATAGACATGCTGAATGAGACAGTTTATCTTATATGGAATGAGAGTGTAGAAACAAATCCATGCAACATACTTTTTTCTAACAAATTTATGAAAAAAACGTGTGAGATAGTTAATTTTAAATAAGATAAATTTTTAAACGGCTAAACTTTATTCACTAAAATGAATGAAATATCTTTAATAATCCCGGTTTATAATGAAGAAAAGAGGATCAAATTAACATTAAGCAATTGTATTTCATATTTTAAAAATAAAAAAATTAACTATGAAATTATAATAGTTGATGATGGAAGCACTGACAAAACAAGGTTAATTGTGAAAGATTTTTCAAATAAGAATAAAAATATCAAATTAACCAAACAGAGAAACAATAAAGGGAAAGGATACTCAGTTAAGGAAGACATGCTATTAGCGAGAGGAGATTATTTACTTTTTTCAGATGCTGATTTGTCAACTCCTATAAGAGAAGTAGAAAAATTTATTAAAGTAATTAAAAGCGGTTATGATATTGTTATAGCTTCAAGAAACATGAAAGGTTCAATTATACCAATAAAGCAACCATTTTTTAGAAGTTTTTTGGGTACAATATTTCCTTTTATTGTTAGTCTTTTGATACTGCCAGGGTATAAAGATACTCAATGTGGATTTAAGTTATTTAAAAAAAATGTTGCAAAAAAGATTTTTAATAAACAAAAAATAAATGGTTTTGGTTTTGATGTAGAAATATTGTTTATTGCAAAAAAACATAATTATAAAACAAAGGAGCTTCCGGTAACATGGTCAAATGCTCTAGGCAGTAAAATCAACCCTGTAAAGGATTCAATAAGAATGCTTTTGGATATCTTCAAAATAAAATTGAATAATATAAAAAACATTTACAATTAAAATGACAAAAAACTTACAAAAATTAATTTTCTTTACATCTTTAATCATAACTGCAGCCATATTTAGCATAGGGATTCTAATTAATTATGGTTTAGATTATATAAGAATTGATGCAATTTTAAATACTGTAGAAACTCATGAATTGGATATACGCTCTTATTCAATACAGCAAGAGTTCATTGATGCTTTTGGCGGGAATAAATGTGAGTTTATGCAATTAAAAGTAAATGATTTAAAAGAAGAGCTCAAACAAGTTGGTGTAGACTTATCTAATTATGGTGGAAAAAGTTTTTTTAAAAAGAAAGATTTTGATTATTTGAAAAGAAAATACTTTCTACTGGAACTTAATTTTTATAATTTAATAGAAAAATTAAACAAAGAATGTGGAAAAAGTTATATACCCATCATATTTTTCTATGAAACAGATGATTACCCCTCTGAAAGGCAGGGATATATACTTGATGATGTAAGTAAATTGGATGAGAAAGTGATTGTCCTTTCTTTTGATAAAGACTACCCTGATGAACCTCTTTTGAATTTACTGAAATTAAAATATAACATAACTAAAGTCCCAACAACAATTATAGACAATAAGTTAATATATGATTCAATTGTTTATATAAACAATTGAATCATATATTAACTTATTGTCTATAATTGTTGTTGGGACTTTA
>CAYMFI010000001.1:0-22467 GCA_964389855.1 uncultured Methanosarcinales archaeon | reverse complement strand
TAAATATTCTATTCAAAAATTCATGAGGATAAATGAATAATAATAAAATAAAAAAGGAAAGGGAAAACAGCTGGAGAGAAATAAAAAGTAAAAAACGCCTCTCAAATAATATAATTGCCTTACTGTTAATATTATTCATGCTTACCTCTGTATGGTTTAATTTTATTGTTTATAAAAATACAAAAACCATTGTTACTTCGCCTAAAATAACAGGCAAGGCTGCAGATTCAGCAGAAATCACGCTCTGCATAGGAAAATTGCCTCCTTCAGTAGAGGTTACTTCTCCAAACACATCAGGAGTCGTAAGCGGAATAATAAATGTCAATGCAACTGTGGGCGAAAGAGACAATGAGGACATTAACACATCATTTTACTATGTAGATGATATAGAGGGCATTTGGACTTTTATTGGAGTAGATATAGAGGATAGTGATATGTATTACAACCATAGTTGGGACACTACTATAAATGTTTCTGATGGAAATTGCATTTATAGAATATTTGCAAGGATATACAGCAATGATTCTATCTGCCCAGACCTCTTTAACCAGGATGCATGCGACCATCTTTTCTCAATTAACTATATTGATGTTGAGCCGAGATGGGATAATTTCAAGAATAGTTTGACAACTAATTTCTCAATATTTGCGAATCCTTTCCATTTAGGGGATTGGACAAATGTATGGTATGCAACAATTAGCATTCCAGATAAAGGACGAATACTTTTCGGTGAACAATCAATTAATTTTGATGATGCAGACCTTGATTCAAATGTCAACATATCTTACAATTATATTAATGTTAATATATCTGCTGATGCACTGCCATGTCTAAATAGATATGCAGTTTTAAGGTTATATAATATAAGCTTTATAAAACCAAAAATATTAGCAGGTGATGAAGACTGTCCAAGTGACCAATGTAGCATAACACAGTATGTTAGACCCGAGGGAATCCTTGTGTTTGAAGTATCTGATTTCGAGTATGCACCATATTCTGCTGCTGAAAATGCAAGTGTAGATTTGGATATATGGGATGAAACAGACAGCATTATAAAATATGTGAATCAATATTTAACATTTTTTGCCAACCTTAGTGATAATGCATATCACAATCCTATTAATGGAACAACAACATACTGTAATATTAAATTTAACCTGACAGGCAGCTATACTAATCCTGTTGATATGGTTTTTAATCATAGCTCTTTGCTATATGAATACACAAGACCTTTTAGCTTGCCAGGAAATTTTGATTATCTTGTTTTTTGCAATGCTTCCGGGTTCCTCCTTGATGATTATTATTCTCTAGGAACCATAAATAAGACAGATAATTTCACAGTAATCAATAGAGCACCTGTTTTAACCTCAATTATGCCTAATGAGACATGGAATGAGGACACAATACTTACTGGACGTGATCTTGATGATTACTTTATGGATCCTGACGGAGAAACACTAACATATACCAGTTCAGGCATTGCCAATATTAAGGTTTCTATAAACAATGTAACCCATGTTGTTACATACACTCCTAATGCAAATTTCTATGGCAACAGGACAGTCAAGTTCTATGCATATGACCCTCATAATGCCGAAGCAGAAAGCAATATAGTTTATTTGTTTATAATAGATGTCCCAGAACCAACTCCTTCTACTGGTGGAGGTGGAGGAGGTGGGGGAACAAGGATAATCTGTGAGGAATTATGGGATTGCACTGATTGGGGAGCATGCCTTCCATCGGGGATACAGACAAGAACATGCAATGATCTTGCAGAATGTGGAACAGAATTTAGAAAGCCATTTGAGAGTATGGATTGTGAGTATGTAGGAACATGCTTTGATCTTATAAAAAACTGCCATCAAGACTTATGTGAAATAGGTGTAGATTGCGGTGGACCATGTTCTGCATGCCCAACATGCTTTGACGGCATACAAAACCAAGGCGAAACAGGGATTGATTGTGGTGGTCCTTGCCCTATATGCAGAACATGCTTTGACGGAATACAAAACCAGGGTGAAACAGGGATTGACTGTGGAGGGCCTTGCCCTGCATGCCCAAGCTGCTCTGATGGAATAAAAAACTGCCATGATGATTTGTGTGAAGAGGGAGTTGATTGCGGAGGTTCATGTCCTGCTTGCAAAAAAATAGAAATTCCTGCTGTTGTTAAAAAAGCAATATGGCCAACCCTCCTATTAATAATACTACTTATTTTAGCAATAATATTTGTTATAATCAAATACCATAAGTATTACCAGCCATTTATTGCAAAGATATTGATGAAATTTGTACCTTTTATTGTTTTGTTTAAGAAAAGGAAGAAACAGTTGCCAGAGGAGTTAAAAGAAAGGGAATCAATATTATTAAGGTTGGACAAACTTGAAAATAGTATTGATAAAAAAACCATAGAAGAACTTTCAAGGGACTTTGTCAGAATAGTCAGGGATTTCCTGAGTGACTTGCTAAAGATAGAATATGAATTCACATATGAAGAATTCTGCAAAGAGATAGAAAAGCATAAAATTTCAACTCCATTAAGAATAATACTTATAACTTTTTTCAAAAAAATATCTGAAATAAGCTACAAAGGCTATAAGATAACAAAGCCAGAGTTAAGGGAATTAATTAATGAGGCAAGAATTATAATCAAGTTTGGCTCAGAAGAATATTTGGAAGGGAAAACAGAAGGAGAAGAATTTAAGAAAAAAGGATTAAAAGAAAAACAAAAGATTAAGAAAGAATCCAAATTAATGCTGGAAATATATAAGGATTTAATTAAAGCAAAAAGATCCATACAAAAATCAGATATTGATTCTGCCAAACTTGCTTATATTAGGGTAAAAGAGCTTTATGAAGAGCTGCCTGTTAAGGATAAAAGAAAAATCTATAAAAAAATTGTCTGGTTGTACAATAATATAAAAGAAATAGGGTTGGATAAAGTTAAAATAAATTAAAAAATGAAAAAAGCAAAAAAAGAGATAAACAAGGAGCAGTTAAAGGCTATAGCACTTATGTTCTTAGTAATTAGTATGGTATATTCAATTGCCCTGATAAATGAAAATGGGATTGATTCTTTCATCAAAGATATTAGTACAGGAACAAATAATCTTGCTAACTTTTTCCAAAACCCAAGCATAACTGGCTTTGCTACAATCTTTGATAGTGGCCCCCCTTCTTTTAATCCAAGTCCCCCTGACTGCAACCTTACAGAAGACCAGCTTTTTGAAGTTCAGTTAAACGCAACTGACCCAGACAATGATACGATTGTATTTACAGATAATTCAGATTCCCCTGAAGTGAATTGGATTGTCTTTGAAATGAATGGAACAGGATTTATTTCTTTTACACCAACAAATGATGATGTTGGTAATCATACAGTAGGCATTAGTATTGAAGATGGAACTAATGACCCTGTAACAGAGAATGTTGTTTTCAGTGTAGAAAATGTAAATGATCCCCCTCAAATAATAAACTGGACACCGGTAAGCCTGACTCCGGAAACAATAGAAAATGATAGCATAGGGTTTTCATTTGAGTACAATGCAACTGATCCTGACTTGCCATACGGGGATATTTTAACCTCAAGATGGCTTGTTGATGGAGTTATTAATTCAACAACAGTTAATGAAACTAACGGCTCTTGGAGCTTTACAACAGGATTTTGCGAGCCACGTTACAGGAACATAACCCTTGAGGTAAGCGACATAGAAAATGAAACAGACAGCATAACATGGAATTTAAGCATAACTAATGTTAACAGAGCTCCCATCTGGAATGGAACAATTAGTAATATAACATGGGAAGAAGACAACAACTTAACAAATAATATAAGTTTAGATAATTACTTTTATGATCCGGATTACAGTGAGTGTGGAGATAACCCTGGATTTTCATCAACAGGCAATACAAATATAACAATAACCATCGATTCATCAACATCCCATAATGTAAGCTTTTATCCTGACTCAAACTGGTTTGGTACAGAAGAGGTATATTTCACGATAAATGATGGCTATGCAACAGCAGACAGCAACAATATAACGCTGAATGTAACTAATGTTCAGGATCCACCAGAAATAGAGCCAATACCAAACCAACAGACATATGCCGATGTTTTGTTTAGTTATCAGATAAATGCATCTGACCCTGATAACAATACATTAACATATTATGACAACACAAGCTTGTTCAACATTAGCTCAATAACAGGGCTTATTAATTTTATACCTTCAACTGATAAAATTGGCAACTATTCAATAAACATAACAGTGGGAGATGGAATAGATAATGCATCCGCTTTAATGAGCCTTTCAATTCTTAATAATACTGCTCCTGTAATTGATCCAATAAGTAATAAGAGTGTTGAAGAGAATGTTTTATTTGAATTAACAGTAAATGGCTCTGATGAAGATGGTGATAGCCTTACATTCTCAAGCAATTACAGTAAAATGCTAAATCCTGTTTCGAGTAACGCAACAGCTGCAAATTTTAGCTTTACGGCTCTTGATGAAGACAAGGGAAACCACACAATTCTTATTACAGTAACAGACACAAAAGGTGCAACAGATTCAACTGCATTTGTACTAGAAGTCTTGGATGTCAATAACCCCCCTATACTTAATCCAATCGGAAACAGGATAGCAAAAATAAATCATACATTCAGCTTAAAAGTAAATGCATCTGATTCTGATGTAATGGATATATTAATGTTCAGCGATAATACCAGCCTGTTTGATATACACTGGTCAACAGGGCAAATTACATTTACCCCTAGCGATAGTGATGAAAGAAATCATTCAGTGAATATTTCAGTAACAGATGATGCAACAATACCAAAAATAGATTATGAAGTTGTGATATTTGAAGTCACAAAGAATAGGGCTCCTGTAATTGACCCAATAGGTGACCAAATTGCAACAGAAGACTCAGAATTCAATCTAACAATAACAGCATCTGATCTTGATGGAGATCCCTTAATATTTAGTGATAATACCTCTTTATTTGATGTTGATTCTTCAACAGGATTTATCAGCTTTATACCAAATGCAAGTCAGGTTGGTATTTATCAGATACAAATCAACGCAACAGATAATGATAACACAACAGGAACAGCAACTTTCTGGCTGAATATCAGCGAGGTAAATGATCCTTCTTATTTTGATCCGCCTCTTGAGAATCAAACAGCAACAGAAGGAATATTATTTTATTATGATATTAATGCAACAGATGAGGAAAATGATAATATCACCTTCAGCAACAATAATACAGCCCTCTTTGTTATTGATCCAAATACAGGGGTTATTTCGTTTACTCCAGCAAATGATGATGTTGGAAATCATTCAATAAACATTTCAGTAACTGACAATAATAGTATAACAAGTTCTGTTATAACATTCACAGTATTGAACTTTAACAATGCTCCAAATATAACAGCTTATATCCCTATTAATTTAATACCAAACACAGCAGAAAATTCCTCATTACAGTTTAATGTAACAGCAGAGGATGATGATCTAATTTATGGGGATATTTTGACTTATAATTGGTATTTAGATTTAGTTAACCAGTTATCAAACCAGTCATGGCTTTATGAGCCTGATTTTACGGCAGCTGGGCAACATAATATAACAGTAATAGTTTCTGATAGCTTTAATGAAACAGACAGCGTAACCTGGAATGTAAGTGTTAACAATACAAACAGGCTGCCAAGCTTCGGAATAATAACCCAAACAACTGAAAGCGATTTCAGCTCTGGAACAAACAGCAACACAAACACAACAGCACAGAGCGGAGATATAATTCTTAATAAGCAGAATTCAACTGATTATTACTCCCAGGGTTTATTTACATCTTCAGCAATAAACCTCTTGGCTGAAGATAACATGAACATAACCTATATTAATTTCAGCATAACAATCCCTAATAACACAAATATAACGCTACAGACAAGAACATCAGCAACAGAAGTTGGCTTAACTAATACAAATTGGAGCTCTGCGATTAATAACTCTTTGGTTGAATCCGAGGATTATCAATATATACAATACAGGGCAAATCTTTCCACAACAAACACTGTTGTAACACCAGCATTGCATGATGTAAAGATAAGCTATGTTATATCTAATTTTACAGGAAATGAAAATACAATATATGTTAGTTGGATAGACCTTGATGATTATTTTAATGATGATGATGCAGATGATACAATAACATATAATGTTAGTGAAAACTCAAATATAGATGTATCAATAGGAAATACAACCCATAAGATTACACTCACGCCTGCAAGTGATTGGTATGGATCAGAAACAATATTCTTTACAATGAATGATAGTTATAATACAACAAGAAGCAATAACATAACCTTGACATTTGTGGAATATGAGGGCATAACACCTGGTGCAACAGTTATTTATAGTGGTGGTGGTGGAGGATCATCAACAACAATAATCAAGACAAAAAAAGTGGAAGTAGAAAAACCTTATTCATTTAACTTAATCACTCCACAAATAATGACTATGTACCAAAATGACACAGTAATTGCACCAATAACCTTAAACAACTATGGGGATAACACATTAAATGAAATAAGCCTTAGTGCATCTGTTAACAACAGCATTATTAAGTTAAGATTTACAAAAGACTATTTTGCAAAAATAGAAAAAAAGACATCTGTTGAAACAAGTCTTATTATAGAACCATACACAGCTCTTGGTTCTTATGAAATAGTTGTGTTTGCAGATGTAAAAGACCCTGCATTTAATGACTCTGCTAAATTCTTCATGAGCTCAATAGAGCTTGGCCAATGGAACCAAAATGAGTTTGACACAAAAATAGCATTCACAAGGGATTTACTTGAGGAAAATCCAGAATGCCTTGAACTGAATGAGCAGCTTATAGAAGCGCAAAGACTAATGGAAAAATCTGATTATAAGAGAGCACAGCTGTTAATCCAGTCAGTTGTCGATACCTGCAAATACTTAATAACCACAAAAGAGCCAATAATAGAGGAACCAACAGTTGGAAAAACTATGGGAGAAAGAACAAGGGTTATTGCAATAGGCGTAGGGATATTGTTTATTATACTGCTGTTTATTTATTTAATTTCCCGTAGGGGGTCAAAGAGGAAGCACAGAAAAGAATACTAGTTTTTATCATCAGAAGTAAGTTCGTTATATAAAAGCAGAATATCACTATAAACTTCTTTTTTGTCTTCAATATTCAGCTGGTTATATTTTTCCTTAATTTTCACATACATCTGCTTGCTCTTTTTGATTTCATTATTGTTAAGCGCATCTAATGCTTTGATAAGCAGGTCATGCACTTGCTCTAGCTTATTTTTACCAAAATTTATTTTAAGTTTGGATAATATAGAATACATTAAGGTTTTCCCAGCCTCTTTCTTTTGTATTACCGGTTTCTTAATCCTAAGGAAAACTAATATTTTATTTATTTTTTTCTCTTTAGGTTTTTGCTCATCAAAGGTCAGTTTCTCAAATAATTTTAAAAATTCATTTAATAATTTCCTTAATTCCAACTCAGGCAATTTTTTATCATTATAGTCAACAGCAGATAACTTTTTTAAGAAAAAAAGAATTTTTTCTTTCAAATTTTTGTCTATTCTTTTTCTTTCCAGTTCATTGCTTAGTTCCTCAAATGTAAACTCATATTTTATTTTGAATAGTTCAGCAAAAAAAAGCTTCACAACATGGAAGAATTGTATAAAATTGTCATCATTGTTTTTTTTAGAAAAATGCTTATTAAAAGATTGTATCCTCTTAATGGTGTTATCTTTCACTACTTTGATTCTGTCAGGCTTTTTCTTTTTTATCTTAAAAAGAGTTAAATGCATCTTAATTTTAAATTATTAAATATTATATATAAATCTATCGTGTAATCTTTTACTCTTATTAAGTAGGACAACAAAGTATAAATATTAGGAATTGCTCAATTAGCATATGAATGATAAAAAATTTGCTGAAAATGTAATCAAGGACCAAAAAATTCTTAATGAAATAAAAAAAGAAATTTCAAATGCAGTTATCGGCCAAGAAAAGGTAATTAACGGGTTCTTAAGGGCTTTGTTATCAGATGGCAATGTGCTTGTAGAAGGTGTTCCAGGCCTTGCTAAAACTCTTATTGTAAGGGCTTTATCCAGTGTGATGGGCTGTGGCTTTAGTAGGATACAGTTCACACCAGACCTCTTGCCAACAGACATAATAGGTATAACCGCTTATGAAAGAGAAAAAGGTTTTTATGTGCTTAAGGGACCAATATTCAGCAATTTTATTCTTGCTGATGAAATAAACAGGGCACCCCCAAAAGTACAGTCTGCTTTGCTTGAGTGTATGCAGGAAAAACAAGTAACAATTGGAAAAGAAACATTTCCTATGCCCTTACCATTCTTTATTCTTGCAACACAAAATCCCTTGGAGCAGTTAGGTGTTTACCCTTTGCCAGAAGCACAGGTTGATAGATTCTTATTCAAAATTGACATAGGTTATCCAAACCTTAAAGAAGAACAAATCATACTTAATAATAATATAACAACAAGTAAGTTTGAGAATTTCAGCTTAAAACCAAAAATGTCTGCTGAAAAGATCTTGGAAATGCAGGATAATGTAAAAAAGATTTACCTTGACAAAAAGATTGAAAAATATATTGTTCAGATAATTGATGCAACACGAAATCCTGATAAATATAAAATTAAACTTGGGCCTTATATAGAATGGGGTGCTTCTCCAAGGGCATCTATTGGGTTGTTTATTGCATCAAAGGCAGAGGCATTAATGCAGGGAAAAACATTTGTAACACCTCAATATGTAAAAGAGGTTGCATATGATGTTCTGAGGCATAGGGTTAGTTTAAATTATGAAGCACAGTCAGAGGATATAAAGGTTGAGGATGTAATCTCAGAGATTCTAGCAAGAGTGCCTGTTCCATAAACTATATTTAAAAAAAATGGAAGAATTAAAGCTGAACTTAAAACCGCTTATTAAAAGATTAGAGGTATCTACTAAAAAAGGATTCACAGGAATCCTGACAGGCTCTTATAAAAGTATGTTTAAAGGAAAGGGGCTTGATTTTGATGGGTATAGGAGCTATAATGTTAGTGATGATGCCAGCCTGATTGACTGGAAAGCAACCTTGAGATCACAGGATTTATTGGTTAAGATTCTTATAGACGAAAGAAATGTTAATGTTGTTTTTTTAGTTGATGTCAGCTCAAGCATGTCTTTTGCATCTGTTGAAAAACTAAAGAATGAGTATACAGCAGAACTTGTTGCTTCAATGAGTTTTGCAGCCACACGAGCAGGCGATTCTGTAGGCTTGATTATGTTTACTGATAAGATAGTTAAATTATTACCGCCAACAATGGGCAATAAGCAGTATTTTATGATAATAAAGGCATTATCTGACCCAAAGCTTTATGATGGCAAATTTGATTTTATCAAAGTAACAAAGGATTTAATGAATTCTGTCAGAAAAGGGGCAATAGTTATTATTGTGTCAGATTTTATCGGGCTTAATAAAGATTGGGAAAAATATTTAAAAGCTATATCTGAAAAATTTGAAGTAATTGGGATAATGGTCAGGGACCCAAGAGATTATGAAATGCCAGAAGATGTTGGCCAAGTCATTATTTCAGACCCTTATTCTGAAAAAGAGATTCTAATAGATGCTGCATCAGTAAAAAAAGAATATGAATCTACTGTTAAGGAACAGGTAAAACATATCAAAGAAACATTTATAAATTCAAAATCAGAATTCTTAGAGTTAAGAACAGACAAGCCTTTCCTGAATGATATAATAAAATTTTTTTCGATGAGGCATAAAAGAAGAAGATGATAACCTTAATATTTACTAATCCTTTTTATTTGTGGCTTTTGGTAAGTATCCCCCTTCTTATTTTAACTCATTTTTTTGTTTTGGGGTATCTTAAGAAAAGGGCTGTGAAATTTGCTAATTTTGAGGCTATAAAAAGGGTTACTGGAACTAAGTTTGATTTGAAGAATGTTAAAACAGTATCAAAAAATAGATTTTTGTTGCTTATAAGAATAATTGTTTTATTGTTTCTTATATTTTCCATATCTGGCCCTGTCTTGTGGTACAGCGGCCAGAGCAATGAGTTTGATTTTGTGATTGCTATAGATGCTTCAAGTTCAATGCTGGCAGATGATTTTATACCATACAGGCTTGATGCTGCAAGACAGGCATCTTCATTGTTTATTGAAAGTTTAAAAACAAAAACAAATGTTGGTGTTGTTTCCTTTGCAGGAACAAGCTTTGTTGAACAGGATTTAACAAATGATATGAAAGAGACAGAAGATGTTATTAACAGTATAAAAATTAAGAATGTTGGAGGAACTGATATAGGGGGGGCAATAACAACTTCAACAAACCTTTTGTTAAATCAGGAAAACTCAAGAGTGATTATCATGCTGACAGATGGGCAGAGTACTGTTGGAACACCTATTGATGTGGCTATTGATTATGCAAACAAAAACTATGTAACAATTAACACTATAGGCATTGGCACAGAAGAAGGGGGGACATTCATAAAAGGTGACTTGCTTTCAAAACTTGATGAACCAACATTGATTGGAATAGCCCAAAAAACTGGGGGCAAATATTATAAGGCTGAGAATGAAGAAGAATTAGCCATGGCTTTTGATGATATTTCCTCTTCTGTAGAAGAAAAAATACCTATAGACCTATCAATGGGTTTTATGATGATTTCTTTGGCATTATTATTTATTGAATGGGGCATGATAAATACAAAGTATAGAACATTGCCATAATTTTCGTAATTTCTTTGATTAGCCTGAAAATATGCTCATTTTTTTTGAAAAACCCATATAAAGAATTATTTCTAACTTTATGATATAATCTTTTTGAAAAAAGATTAAAAAATTTAGGAGGTTAAAAAATGGAATTTAGTGAGAAAAGACTGGAACAGATAAAGAATATGCCAATAGTTGAGAGTAAGGTTTTAAAGAGCAAAGACGGAAAGTTTGTTATGCATAAAACAGTCATAACAGACATAAAACCTATAAAATACTATGAAGCTGTTCTTGAAAAAGCTCCGGAAGAATTAGCAGAAGAGTAAGTTTTACTAAAAATCTTTTAAACTCTTTTGTTTCTTTTTTTTATTAATATTTTTCCATGAAGCCCATTCTTTTCTGAAAATTTTCGGATAGTTATTGTGGTTTTTTTTCAGAAAATCTATTGTGACAGGGTCAGAAGGATAGCCAGAGCCAATTGGCTCTTTTATTCTTTTTTGTATTTCTTTTATTTCTTTATCCCTTGTAACCTTTGCAATTATTGATGCTGCTGATACAACAGCATATTTAAAATCTGCTTTATGCTCCACAACGAGCTCTGTTTTTATATTTTTTAAATGTTTTTTTAAAAAATTTTTATATGCCGGGATGTTATTGCTGGGGCAGTCAACTATTGCTTTTTCTGGCTTTAAGAAATTTATAATCTCTGCAGACTTAATGGCCTCTAACCAGTTAAGGTTAAGGCTTTCTGACTTAATGGCAGAATCTATCTCTTCTGGCTGAATTATTATTGTTTTATATCCTTTTGTAGCATTGATTATTTTATCAAACATTTCTTCCCTTTGCCTTGGACTCAGCAGCTTGGAATCCTTTACCCCTAATTGTTTTAGTTTATCAATGTCTTTTTCATTTATAGAAACCCCTGCTATAACCAACGGCCCAATAACCGGGCCCCTGCCTGCTTCATCAATACCTAATATCAATGCCATAAAAATTAAAGAATAAGAGGTTTATTTAAATGTTACGTGAAAAATAAAAAAATTAAAAAAATTATGCCTTAATCAGCTTGATTGCTGGCTTCAAATCTTTCCATGCAAGCTCAAACAACTGCTCTAATGCAGAAGCAAATATTGGCGTGTTTACCCAGATTCCCACATCATAGGTTGGGTGGACATCCTTGTCATCCATAACCATGAAAATCAGTTCCTTGCTATCCACAACTATAAATCTTGCTTTCAGATTTTCAATATGCCTTATTTCTGCAACATCCTTTAAATCATCAATAGCTGCCTTGCATTCTTTTGTTATAGGAGCTGCAATCCTTATTTTTACTCCTCTTTTCTTTACTTTTTCAAGGGTTCCCTTAAGTGCTTCAACCTTTCTCATTAAGCCGGCAGTTGTTGTTACAATAGTAACTGTTTCTTCAGCGCTTCTTATTGTAAAATCAATATGGTTGTAAAGATTGTGCCTTCCCCTTAAAGAGCCGGATAAATCACTTGGCTCAACCAACTCAACACCTTGCGTGAAAAGGGTTTTTAACTCGCCTAATACCTCTGTTTTTTTCAGTTCCTCTAATCTCTTAACTTTAGTCTCTGCATCTGATCTCATATTTTTCTTTACTCTTTCAACAACTTCTTCTGGAGGGATTGCCATGTACTTTATTGGTTTTCCAAATTTCATAATAACAAAACCTTTTTTCTCCAAAGACTCAAGAACATCATAACTTCTTGACCTTGGAACATTTGCTATATCGCTCAGTTCTCCAGCTGTTGAAACTCCCCTTGATAAAAGAGCTGTCCATATTTTTACTTCATACAAATTTAAAGAAAAATATAGCTTTAGTCTGCTCAAAAATTCTTCTTTTACTATCATTATTATCCACCCCTACCTCTTTTTTTATTTTGAATATGAATGAAATAAGATTACTACTATTAATATATTATGTTTTTTCAGCATTTAACAGTCGCTAACTTTTATATGTAACCACTCAGTTAAAAAACCCAATGATTATTATATGCAGCTATTATTTAAATGTTATCTTTTTTTGGGTTTTTTTCCAAATGAAAAGCTTTAAATAAATAAAGGGAAGTCAACATTATTATGAGTGTTTTGGATAGTATAATAAAAAAGGCCGGAAAGAATCCTAAAAAGATTGTTTTTCCAGAAGCAGATGATGAAAGGATTTTAAAAGCATGTGAGATTATCTTAAAAAAAGGTATTGCAAGGGTTATTCTTTTAGGTAATGTGAAAAATGTATTGGAAAAGATTGATGTACTTAAGCTAAATCTAAAGGGTGTTGAAATTATTGATTATCTTAAATCAGAAAAATTTGATTTTTATGCAAAAAAGCTTTTTGAGTTAAGGAAGAATAAAGGTGTTAGTTTGGATGATACAAAGAAAATGCTGAAAAATGGGCTTTACTTTGGTGCAATGATGCTGCATTGCAATGATGCTGATGGTTTGATAGGCGGTGCATCTCATTCAACATCAGAAACAGTAAGAGCTGCTTTTCAGATAATAAAAACAAAAAAAGATGTCAAAAAAGTATCTGGAGCAATGCTCATGATAAAAGATGAAAAAGTTCTGCTCTTTGCTGACTGTGCGGTTATACCAAATCCAAGTTCAGATGAATTAGCTGAGATAGCAAGGCTATCAATTGAAACCTTTGAAACTCTTTTTAATAAAAAAGCAAAGGCAGGCATGCTTTCATATTCAACAGCTGGCTCTGGAAACGGAGGGGATGTGGAAAGGGTAAGAGAGGCTGTAAAGATTGCCAGAAAATCCGGATTAAATGTTGTTGGTGAAATCCAGGCAGACGCTGCGCTTATAGAAAATGTCTGCGAAATAAAATGCCCTGAAATTAATTGCAGGGAAAAAATCAATGTGCTTGTGTTTCCAGGCCTTAACTCAAGCAATATCTCATACAAGCTTGTTGAAAGGTTAGGAGAGGTAAGGGCAGTTGGACCAATATTGCAGGGCCTTAAAAAGCCAATGAACGATCTTTCAAGGGGATGCTCTGTTCAGGATATTGT
Organism: uncultured Methanosarcinales archaeon; assembly: GCA_964389855.1. GTDB lineage: Archaea > Nanobdellota > Nanobdellia > Woesearchaeales > CG1-02-33-12 > CG1-02-33-12. The sequence goes on along the minus strand of CAYMFI010000001.1, from coordinate 8,651 downwards.
TGACCTAACTGCAATAACAGTTGTGCAGGCCCAGAATATAAAAAAGTGATAGAATGAAAATATTAGTATTAAACTCTGGCTCAAGTTCTCTGAAATTCCAGCTTTTTGAGATTAAAGAAAAAGAAGATGTTCTGATTAAGGGAATTGCTGACGGCATTGGTTTAAAAGATTCTTTTATTTTATATGAAATAAAAAACAAAATAAAGAGGATAAAAAAGAAAATTAAAAATCATAGGGAAGCATTAAAGGATGTTCTTGATATAATTTTGGCTGAGGATATAATCAACTCATTTAATGAAATAAAAGCAATAGGCCACAGGGCAGTTCATGGCGGCGAGGATTTTAAAGAGCCTGTTATAGTCAATGATAAGGTTATGAAAAAGATAGATGAGTTAAGCAGTCTTGCTCCATTGCATAACCCTGCAAACCTTATTGGGATGAAAGTATGCAAAGAGCTTTTGTCTAAGATAAAACAGGTTGCTGTTTTTGACACTGGATTTCATAGTAGTATGCATGAAAAAGCATTTATCTATGGGATTCCATATACATATTATAAAAAATATGGCATAAGGCGCTATGGTTTTCACGGGACATCGCATCATTATGTTTCAAAAAAAGCAGCTGAAATCTTAAACAAAGATTATAAAAAATTAAAGATAATATCCTGCCATCTTGGTAATGGCTCAAGCATTGCTGCTGTTATGAATGGCAAGAGCATTGACACTTCAATGGGCTTTACTCCTTTGGAAGGGGTTGTTATGGGAACTCGCTGTGGGGATATTGATTCTGCTGTAATTTTGTTTTTAATGAAAAAAGAAAAACTTTCTGTTAAGGAAATTGATGATATATTAAACAAAAAATCAGGCTTGTTAGGAATATCCGGAATAAGCCCTGATGTCAGGGTTTTGTGGGCCAGTGAAAAAAAAGGCAATAAGAGGGCAGGCTTGACACTGGATATTCTCGGATACAGGATTGCAAAATACATTGGGGCCTATGCAGCTGCAATGAATGGTGTTGATGCAATTGTCTTCACAGCAGGCATAGGAGAAAACGCATTTTATGTAAGGGAAAGAATTCTAAAACAGTTTGAATACATTGGCTTAAAACTCGACAAAAAGAAAAATCAAAACAATGAAACAATAATCACAACAGATGATTCGAAGGTTAAGGCCATGGTAATCCCAACAAACGAAGAATTGCAGATAGCAAGGGAAACTTTTGAGCTGGTTAAAAATAAGTAGAGAATATGTTCCTGATTTTCTAATTGCTTATATTATAAAAAGGTATTCCAATTTCAAACTCTTTTTTAAAATTAGAAATTTGGATTTCACATTCATAAGGCATATTTTCAAAGAAATTAGAATAATCATCAAAAGGTACTTCATTAGCAAAAACCATAATTGTTGTATCTTCTTTTTTTAAGTATGCCTCTTTAAAATATTCAAGTTCTATTCCTTCACATAGAATATTTAATTCATTAATTCCTTCTTCAAAAAATGATCCATTGATTGAATAATAGGATTCAAACCCGCAAACCTTTTTTTCAAAATCAATATCCTTCATTAAAACAAAATCCAAAGTATTTATGGGTTCATTGCTATTACCCTCTAAATAGGAAATAGCATTGAATTGCCAGTAATCAGTGATAGCATCTATTTTTGAGTTTAAATTCCTTATTTCATCTTCCTTGTTTTTAATTAAATAATATTCATAAAAAGATAAAAGAAGTAGTATTATAATAATCAAACTTATTATTTTTTTCATATATTCTTTGTTATGTTATCTTGTTTATAAAGTTTTCTTTAAATATAATCTAATAACTCAACTTGTATCTTAGGATGGCCCCAACACCACCCAACCCATCTAGCTTCTTGCCGCCGTCATGGCCTGAGTTGATTATGTTGACAGTGCCTTTCATAATTTCTGTGTTTTTCATAAGCTGGTCTATTTTTTCAAATTTCTTTTCAGCCCTTGTTTTTTGGATTAGCCTATCTGTTACCAAAAGCTTTTCAACAGCTCCTGCATTAACAACTTTTTCTGTTTCTTTAAGGCCGTAAACAGCTAGGCTGTTTTTTGAGATTTCATCAAGCAGGTTTTCAACAAGTTCTAGCTCTTTTGCAACCCTCTGCTGGCTCAGGACATTTTTTACCTCAGGCCTTTTCAGGACTTCATCAATTGCCTCTTTTCCAGAGCAGGAGCATGTTGCCAATGTTATTTTTTTCTTAATCTCATCATTCTTTATGTTTTTCATTAAATCCTCTTTCCAGAATGCAGGGCTTGCCAGTATTATATTTTCAATTTTATATCGCTCAGCATAATCATAAAGCTTGTTTACAACATCACCATAAAAATTTCCTGTTTTTGCTTTCAGGTCTGCTTTTTTCTCAACATCTCCCTTAATCTCAGACAGCAGGCTAAATCCCTGTTTTTTTAGAAGGCCAAAGCATACTTCATCCCTGTCAAGAACGCAGATAAGTATTTTCTTGGTTTCAACTGATGCCTGTTTTATTTTTTCAATCTGAAAGCTTAGCCATTGCTTTTTTATAACAGTAATAACAGTTCCTGGCTCAAGGTTGAATGTATGATAAGAACCTTTTTGTATGTCTTCCGGACCCTGCGTTATAGTTCCGGAAACCCTTAAAATTGAAGAATATTCATGAAATTCAACATTTTCAACCCTTATTTCAATGAAAATAGTTTTCTTAACAATATTCACCTTTCTTTGGTCGCTCTCGCCAATTTTTATTTTCCTTACAGTCTTGCCTCTAACAAGATCTTCTGGCTCTATTATATGGCTTAAACACCAAAGGTCATCCATATTCTCTATTTTGAATTTTGCTTCTCCTTTCTTCAAATCAAAGGATATTTGTTTCATACCTCTAAAATAGGAAAACTTATATATATTAAGTTATCTATTTAAGCCTAGGTGATCATCTATGAATAATAAAAAAGCCCAGGGTAATGCTGCCAGTGCAACATCATTTATAGCCCTTATAGTTGGATTAATTGTATTGTACATTATCTTTCTGCCACCAGGGGAAAGGGCAAAATTATTAGGGGAAAATGAGAGTATTGAAGAAGAAGAAAATGTTAGTGTGGAAGTTGAAGAAAATATTTTATCGCTTGAATATCCTGGAAGGATTGATTATCTGAAAGAAAAAGAATATGAACATGATATAGCTGCGTTTAGTTTATATAAAACAACAAACGCAGAAGAACTGGAAACAATCAACCCTTTTATTATAAGACACGGCTTATTTGATGAAGTGAAAAAGGAAATTCCTTTCAAAATAAAGGATTTGAAGAACACAAATAATATTTTATTATCTTTATCAGCAAAAAAACATGATGGGATATTAACTATAAAACTTAATGATGTCAACATATTTGAAAGTGAAATAACCACATCAAATCCAAAACCAATAAAACTCAAAGAAAATCTTAAAGAAGATAATGTATTGGAATTTAGTGTTTCAGGGACAGGAGCCCGGTTTTGGTCAACAAATATCTTCAGCCTTGAGGATATTATGATTGTTGGTGATGTTGCTGATATAAGCAGGCAGGAAAGCAAGAACATCTTCTTTGTAAGTGAGAATGAAAAACTAAACTTAGAAGGAGCTAGACTAAGATTTTGGCCTGACTGCAACCCAGATGATGTTGGAAAACTTGAAATAATGGTTAATTATCAAGAGATTTCTTCAAGTATACCTGATTGTGAAACAATCAATATGTATACCTTCCCACCAGCAATTTTACGTAACGGGGATAATAATATTGTTTTCAAAACAGATAAGGGTTCTTACCGTATTGAGCAAATAAAGATAACAACTGATCTTAGAGAACTAACCTATCCAACATATTATTTTGAGGTTAATGAAACAACATTTGAAAAAATTGAAGATGATATATACGATGTTAAATTAACTCTTGAGTTTGTGAATGATAAAAAAGATAAGATAATGAACTTAAACATAAACAACAGAATGATTTATGTTGATACAGATGAGGCATATTATTACAAAAACATAGATGACTATGCAAAAAAAGGCAACAACTTCATAAAGATAGAACCATTGTCAATTCTTGATGTTGTTGAGCTGAAAGTAGAACTTGAAAAATAATTTTTTATTTTTCTAAAAAGAGGGATGTATGGCAGGAGCTAAAGATATGTGGAAGAAATTCTTAAGTAGTATGAATAGGGGTCTCACTGCTAATCCTTCCATAACCCTATTTATTGTTATTAGTTTTGTTATTCATTTAATTGATGTTTTTTCAAATTTTAGGAATACTAGTTTTAGAATATTTGCTTATTTAATATTAGCAATAACTGCATGGCTTAGTCTGTTTAAAGATCAAGAAAATCCAGGAGTTATTGATATTGCCAAAATTAAATTCCCCTTAATATTATCATCAATTGCAATATTTGCTCCTTATTTAGGGGGAATTCTCCCTTTTTTAGGCAGTTCACAGGCATTTCAGACAGCAATTATATTTTTTCCAGCTTGGGTACTATTCCTTTGTTTTGCAATGGGGCAAAATTGGTTTATTACTCTATGCAGGTGGGTTATAGTAGCATTATTATTATTTCTTTTTTTACCTACATTTATTAACAGTTTTATAAATGATTTAAGAATAGGGGATATTGAAACAGGAATCAATGTGCAGCAAACCATCTCAAATACTATGAGGGACTTAAGCTATGGAGTTAATAGTTTCGTAAAAAATATTGGAAAAGCCTGGAAAGATGCCTGGAATAGCCTTATAAAAACAGCTACAGGGGATTATTATACTGGAAAGGTTGATGAGTATGAGGATGAACCAGTGGGTGTTTATCTTGAGGACTTGCAGGCAGCTGATTCAAAATTCTTTGAGGGAGAGAAAATAACAGTCTGGGCTGTTTTAAAGGCAAAAACATTGGATAAGGAAATAAACATAAATGTTTCATGTTATGCAAAAGAGGGTGATAAAAAAGTAGCAGGAGATATAACTCCTCAGAATGAATTTAATATCGCAACAGAAGAAGAAGAATATCTTGACTGCTCATTTAATAAACTTAATCCTGGCAAGATGGATGTAACATTTAATGCAGAATTTAATTTTGAGACAATGGCTTACCTAAAAACATATTTTATGGATAAGGAAAGGCTAAGGGCTTTGACAAGAGAAGGAATTGATGTATTCAGCCATTACAAAATCAGCAATATAAACCCAATAGCCATATATACAAATGGTCCGGTAGGCATAGGAATGAGAACAGCTGAGCCACTGCCAGTAGGGGTTTACAGTGATAAAGAGAATATTCCTTTTTTCTTTGGCATAACCATAGAAAACAACTGGGAAGGAACCATCAAAAAGATAACAGATTTAGAGATTCAGGTTCATGACAGCTTAGAGCTGACAAACTGCGACCATGAATTTGAATTCAAGGAAAATGAGGATGATTATAATATATATGGTCTTGTTCCTGACAAGAGAACAGAAGACATAAAAACAGGAAAATTTCATTCTATTCAATGTAGATTAAACCCTATTGATCCAAAGAGCCTGCTTGGCAATGAGCCAATAACAACAAGGTATTTTAGAGTTACAGCCAGCTACATTTATGAGCTTGAAAAATCAGTGCCAGTTGAAGTTGAAAAAGTAGAAGACTACAAAAGCCCAGAAGAAGAGGTAATGACTTCAGATGAGAAAGCACAAGAATTTAAGGATAAACTGAATGAGATGGTAGATGGAAAAACAAATAATGAGATTGCATGCAATGTAATAAGCAAATGCAGTGATTATGATGCAAACTATTATGACAAGCTCGGCTTTAATGATCAGACTTGGTGTGATACAAACCCTTGTAATTTAGATTGTTATTCAGCTTTCGAGAAAAGTGGTGATGAAATTTCTTATGATTCTTGTGAGAAATGTCCAGACATTGAAGAAGAACTCAAAGATTATACTGGTTTAATTAAGGATTGTGGGATTTATCTTAGTGAAGATTATTGTAAAAAAGATTCCTGTGAATTTTCGAGTAAGCATAATCTTATATGTGAATGGCAGGAAAGTGTAAATGTGTGTGCAAGAGTTGAAGGAGTTGAAAAAATAGATGACTGGGAAAAATACAGCGATGAAAACAAAAAAAATGAAATAAAAATAAAGATAAAAGGAGCAGCATCTGAAATTGGTGTTCCAACAGAAATTGCACTTGCTGTTGCATTTATTGAAAGTGAATATAATCAGGACAGAACCGGAAAGTATGGGGAAATTGGAGTAATGCAGGTAAGGTACAGTACAAGTGAAGATCCAAGCAAGAAAAGTTATTGCCAGATGTACTGTAGTTTTATAGGAAGTGAAAGTGATTTATATGATTTAAATAACAACATTAAATGTGGGCTAACAATATTAAATAAGCTTCATGAATATTATATGAACCATCCTTCTGAATTCAGAGAAAATGTTGATGTGAGGTGTGATGACCCTATTTTGAGGGATAAGTATTTATCTTATGTTGATAAAGGAGCATATGCAAGTAATTGGGATATGACATTAAGGGCATACAATGGATTTGGATGTAGTAGTGGAAATGTTAATTATGTGGAAGATGTTATAGAACGTGCAAATGTATTTAAAAATTAATAAGTTAAAATTTAATTGATTAAAAAATGGAATCAAATAAAATTATTAAAATTATCTTGCCAGTTACTATTATTCTTGTTTTGTTTATATCTGGATGTGTTACAAACCCTTTTGTAGCAACAACAACTCAGGATGATTTCAGAACAGGAAGCCAGGGAATATTAATGGAATTCCTGACTAATGCCCCTCCAAGCGAAATATACGAGGAATACCCTTTCCAGATAGGGATTATATTAAAGAATATCGGAGCATATGACACTAAAAATGGTTTTGTTTCATTCACAATTGAAGAGGATTATATGGAGCTGATGAACCAGAACCAGGGAGCTGTCAGCTTTAGTTTAAAGGGAAAATCTGTTTCAATCCCAACTGGAGACCAATTGATAAAACTGGTAAAGGCTGAAACAAAGAAGATAGATGAACAGAGTGAACAGCATGAATCAACAATACTAGTAAGTACTTGTTATCAGTATCAGACAAAAAAAGATGTTACGATATGCATAGACACAGATGTCTATGACCTTAAAAAGATGCAAAAAGTATGCGTAGTTAAGGACATAACCCTTACTCCCCAGGGAGCTCCTGTTGCAATAACCAAAATAGAGAGTGATATGCTTCCGGCAGAAGATGATAATCTAATAAAACCTGCATTTAAAATTTACATAAAAAATGTCGGTAATGGAGAGGTTATTGATAAGGGAAAAATATCGGATATATGCTCTTCAGATCCAATAGATTACAAGGAATTAAATACAGTGGATATAAAGGTTATGCTCTCAAATGAAGAGCTTGAGTGCAAGCCAGAGCCATTAAAGCTGAGGAATAATGAGGATGAGGTCAGGTGTACTCTTGAGAAAGGCATTTCAAAAAACAAGGCAACATATACTGCTCCATTAACAATTGAACTAAACTATGGCTATACTTACTCCATGTCAAAAAAAATTACAATAAAAAAATAGTTTTCAATAGAAAGTTTTAAATAGAAATCTAGGGATTATATAATAAAATGAAAAAGATTGCATTAATGGTGATTATATTCCTCTTATTTTTTGGTTTTGGATGCAGCCCTACAACAGAGGAAACAAGTGTTGATTACAGAACAGGAACTCAGGGGATTGTTATGAATTTCATGGCAGATATGCCTCCAGCCAAGATGTATGACAGCATGCCAATTGACCTTGTTGTAGAAATAAAAAACAAAGGAGCATACCCTCAGCCAAACCCTCTTACCGGCTGGGCAATTAATGTAATTAGCCCAAATTCAAAAGGAATAGGCACTCTTTATCTCAGCGGTTTTGACACTGCTTTTATAATGGGTATGCCAAATAGCATAAGCATCCCATCAATGGAGGGAAAAAATGTTTACAATTCTGAAGGAGGCTATGATGTAGTTTCATTTAGGGGCAATATAATAGATTTTGACAGCAGGAATATTGACAGCTATACTGCAAACTTTCTGGTTACTTCCTGTTATAGTTATGAAACAATTGCCTCCCAGACAGTGTGTATTGATCCTGAGCCTTATTCAACAAAGCAAAAGACAAGGGTTTGCACTGTCCCACCAAGTTATACTTTATCAGGAGGGCAGGGAGCTCCTGTTGCTGTAACAAAAGTAGAAGAAACTGTGCTATCAAACAAAATACAGTTTAAGATATATATAAAAAATCTTGGTGATGGTTATGTTATTGACAAAAACAGGCTTAATATTGACTGCCCGTATTCACTGGACTATACAAACCTTGATAAGGTTTATGTAAGCGGCCGTGTTTCTGGCTATAGCCTTAGCTGCAGGCCAAATAATCCAATCATGTTGATAAATAGAATTGGAAGTGTTATATGCACTGTTCCAAAACCAACAATGAGCAGATCAGCATATACCACTCCATTGCAGGTTACTTTAGAATATGGATATTCATCATCAATACAGAAGAATGTTGAAATATTAAACACTCCCTGATTAACAGAAAAATTTATATAATCAAATAGTGTATTGAAAAGAGGAGGAATTAAAAATGAAAAATTATATT